>JADZFY010000040.1 GCA_020854215.1 Chitinophagaceae bacterium
AAAGTGCATAAACCAGCAAATCGTAGGGTTTTCCGGTTAATTGAATGAGCCATTGGAAGCAGGCATCGGTAGTATATTTCCAGTCAATGAAATGCCCCGACATATAAATAAGAATAGAGTTCATGCCGATCACAACAAAGAAAAATGCCCATTTTCTGTAACCCTTAACGTCAATAATAAAATAGAAAACAGCCAGCAATAATATGCTGATGCCACCTACCAGTGTAGCAAAAGAACTTGACCATAAATTTTTATTGAACGGAAAAACCAGGTTCCAAATCATTGCTACTACAACTAATGCCACTCCAACGGCAAGCAGGCGAACTACTTTTGCATTTTGCGACAGCGCACTATTTTTCAGAAAGCCGCCTGTTAAAATACCCAGTAGTCCGGTGGCAATGGCAGGGATAGTAGAAAACAGTCCTTCGGGGTCGTGAATATTATTGACATATAATTTACCGGGAAGCAATAACCGATCAACGTAAGAAGCAAAATTGCCTTCAATAGTAAGATCGCCTGCCGGAAATCCGGGGGCGGAAGCGAACATGAGGATGAACCAATATCCCAATAACAGGGCGCCGGCCCATATCATCTGGCTTCTTTGCTTTTGCGCGTACAAAAAAATGATGTTGGCAAACATATAAGCTAATCCAATTCTTCCTAAAACACTGCCAAACCGCATTTCGGCAATGGGTTGTATTTGCAATCCATTATTGTAAATGATACCCAGCAACACAAGGATCAAGCCTCTTTTAACTACCCGCCATAAAAGGTGCTGCCTGGGTACACCTTTTTCAAGTTGTCTCCCGACAGAGTAGGGCGTAGCAACACCCGCAATAAAAAGAAACAGGGGAAAAATTAAATCATACGCCCTGAAGCCATTCCAGTCAGGATGTGAAAACTGATGTGAAATGCTGTTCCAGAACGGATTGTCTGTTGCTTTAGAGAGCGCATGAAAAATGCGTTCACCACCCATTATCCAGAACATATCGAAACCGCGCAGGGCGTCTAATGAATACAGGCGTTGAGAGCCTGATGGTTGAGTCATAAAAAAGAATTTGGTGGAACTTAAAATAAAAAAGTTGCCGAATATAAGTAATGTTAGTTTCACTTCGAACGCTAAATAAATTTTCAGCATAAAGTAATTTTCCCTAAATTGCACCCATGTTTTGCGAATTCGTTTCGCATGCATCTTGGTAACTCCTATACTTAAAACTCTAATTTGCTCTTTATGACACCAAAACGATTGTTGCGGGGCTTTACCCTGCCAATATTTTTGCTATGCATTTTCTTTTCCTCTTCCTTCGCTCAAAACAAAACGATAACAGGTAAAATAACCGACAGTAAGGACGGTACTCCTTTAGTAGGTGTTACTGTTCAGGTGAGGGGTTCCGGCGTCGGCACAACTACCAATACTGAAGGAGAATTTTCTCTTTCTGTTCCCTCTTCTGCAAAAATCTTAAGGATTTCGACAGTGGGTTATGAAAATCAGGATGTGCCCATTGACGCCGACCATTTGAATATTCTGATGGTTGCCTCTAATTCCAACCTGGAAGAAGTGGTGGTTGTTGGATATGGCACTGCCCGTAAAAAAGACCTTACCGGCGCCGTGGCGTCTGTAAAGGAGAAAGACTTTAATAAAGGGGTGATCACTGCCCCCGATCAGCTTATTCAAGGTAAAGCTGCGGGGGTGATGGTGATTAACAACACGGGCCAGCCCGGTGGCTCTACTACTATCAGAGTTCGTGGTAGTTCTTCAATCCGATCCGGCAACCAACCCCTGTTTGTTATTGATGGAGTGCCACTCTCCGGTGGCTCTTCAAGGCCTGGTACCGGCGGTGGCGGTGATTACGGCAGTGACGGTGGTAATCCGCTAAACTTCATTAACCCAAATGATATTGCGAGCATGGAAATATTGAAAGATGCTTCGGCAACCGCTATTTATGGTTCTCGTGGTGCTAATGGGGTAATTATAATTACTACAAAACGGGGAAAAACCGGTGCTCCTCAATTAGATGCAAGTGCATCCGTAGGATTTTCAAATGTGTTAAAAAAGCTGGAAGTACTTAATGGTGCTGAATACCGAAAAGCATTGCAGGATTACAATTTGCCCAGCGGCGATTATGGAGGAAATGAAGATGCGTGGGATGCGATTACCCGAACCGCCATTACCCAAAATTATAATACGGCAATAAGCGGAGGAACTGAAAATGGCAGATATCGTGTTTCTGCCGGGTATCTGGATCAACAGGGTGTGATTGAAACCTCAAAGTTGAAAAAGATAACAGCGAATCTTACCAGCAGCTTCAAATTTTTGGAGAGTAAAAAATTAGGATTAGACATCAATGTGCTTGTAACGCAAACCAATGAGAATATTGCACCGATATCTGTTTTTGTTGGGTTTACCGGTAATGTTGTTTCCCAGGCTTTACAATGGAATCCCACATTAAAAGTGAGACAGAATAAGGATTCTATTACAACACTTGGGGGCACAACTATTAATCCGTTATCCTCTCTTGCTTATTATAAGGATAATGCGGTGGTAAATACCATCGTTGCAAGTTTCTCTCCGTCTTACAAAATAACAGACGATTTGGAGTATAAATTTTTATATAGTGTTAATCGTCAGGTAGGAATTAGAAAAGGAATGGTTGACCGGCGTTTGAATCTTGAGGGAATTCTTGATCACGGCGTTGCGTTTATTGGCAATAATGAACAAACCAATCAACAAATTACCAATACATTAAGCTATAATAAAGAGGTTTCTTCCGGATTTAACGTGAATGCTGTGGTAGGGCACGAATGGTTGATTTTTAACAACAGGGATAACTTTATGTCCGGCAAGGATTTTCAGAATATCGGACTCAATTATTATGATTATATTCAACAAGGGCTTACCTCCAACAGGTCAATAGGTTCCTATACATCTCCGACTACGGAATTGCAATCCTTCTTTGCCAGGGCCATACTTAATTTACAGGATAAATATCTGATTACCGGTACCTTCAGAGCTGATGGTTCTACGCGTTTTGGAGAGAATCAAAAATATGGCTACTTCCCCTCGATAGGCGCAGCATGGAATGTAACCAATGAATCTTTCATGAAGGGTAATAATATTTTTAGTACGCTTAAGGTTCGCCTGGGCTGGGGTAAAACGGGTAACCAGGAATTTGTTTCCGGAGCCTCCCTGGCACGTTTCTCCATTGGGGGAAATGACGGCGGTTTTTCACAAACCAATTTTGCCAATCCTGATTTGAAATGGGAAACCTCTACTACAACAAATGCAGGTATTGATTTTGAAGTATTGAATGGCAGGTTATTTGGTTCGGTAGATTATTTCTATAAAAAAACTACCGATGTGTTGTTTGAAAGAACATTAGCACAGCCCGCACCAAGCGGTAAAATATGGGTAAACCTTGACGGATACATCTTAAATAAAGGTTGGGAAATATCATTGACGGGCGCATTGGTTCAAAATGATCGGATTAACTGGAACCTTACCGGAAACGTTTCATTCCTGAAAAATAATGTGGAAGGATTATCCGGATTTTATCAAACAGGCGCCTTAAGAGGACAGGGATTTTCAGATGTGTACGGGCAAAGGGTAGTTAACGATCAACCATTGAATGTGTGGTATCTCGGTGTATTTGAAGGTATTGATAAATCAACCGGGCAAAGCATTTACAAAAACGGTGACCCCTCGGCATATAAATACTATGTTGGAAGCCCCAACCCCAAAATGTTATTGGGCTTGTCAACCGATTTCTCTTACAAAAAATTTTCGGCTACCATTAATATGAATGGAACATTTGGTCACTACATTTTTAATAATACCGCTGCTACGGTATTAGGAATTGGTAACCTCGGAAGCAGAAATATTGCTAAGTCTATCCTCAATACAAATGCAAAAGAAGCAACTTCAAATGCTCCTGCACCTTCTACGCGTTATCTCGAAAAAGGCAATTATTTGAAAATGGCTAATGCCACATTAAGTTATAACGTTGGGAATATTGGGAAGGCGTTCAAAAATGTGAATATTTCCCTTACCGGGCAGAATCTTTTTGTAATTACAAAATACACCGGGTTTGATCCGGAAGTGAGTACAGATGGTTCGGTAGATGGTATTCCGTCATTAGGTA
>JADZFY010000041.1 GCA_020854215.1 Chitinophagaceae bacterium
ATGTTCACCAACGGACAAAAAGAAAGAATCCGCCAATTATTTGCTGCATCCGGCGCGAGGGAATCACTGCTTTACTCTGATGGTTTGAGAATTCAGCAACCTGATGATCCATCATCGGCAACAACTGGTGAAGGAACTCGCCGGTTGTCTGTGGTTCCAAATCCCGCCGCCGTTGCCATTACACTTCAAATAGAAAACCAGTTGCTTTCCTCCGGTTATAGTTATACGATCTACGATGTCAATGGCAGGACAATAACTTCCGGGCGATATTCCGGAAACGCCATTTCGGTAAAAGCACTTCAACAGGGGATATACTTTATTCACCTTCGCCGGGATGAGCAAACCATGGTTACAAAATTCCTGAAACAATAATCTGATATGCGGTTAACGCTGCGCTAACTCAACACCGCTCATGAGATTTCCGAAATCGCCATTGCATCATATAATATCTCAACCGGATGCAATGCCCTTCGGGCTGCACCATCTTTAATCTGGTGTCTGCAACTCGTACCCGGAGCTGCAACAATTGTATCCGGTTCCGCCTTGCGAACAGCAGGGAGCAGTACCAGTTCACCCACCTGCATAGCCAGATCGTAATGCTCTTTTTCATATCCAAACGAACCCGCCATTCCGCAGCATCCGGAGGGTATTATCTGTACTGTATAGTTCCGGGGAAGTGATAATATTTTTACTGATGGCGTTATTGAAGACAGGGCTTTCTGGTGACAATGACCATGAAAAAGAATTTGTCGTTTTTCTGAAGTAAACATGTCACCGGTGATATGCCCTGCATCTGCCTCACGGTTTAAAAATTCGTCTATTGTAAAAACATGTGCTGAGAGTTGCTTTGTTTCTGCCAGCCGCGAATCATCGGCCAGATCAATGTATTCATCTCTAAAGGTTAAAATAGCCGAAGGCTCTATGCCAATTAGCGGCGTTTGTTCACTGATCAGAGGCAGCAAAAGTTCTACGTTTTTTTGAGCAATAGATTTCGCTTTTCGAAGGAGTCCCTTGGAAAGCCATGACCGCCCACTCTCAATATGCGCCGGAATTACCACTTCATATCCCAAATGTTCCAGCAACAGGATAGCTTTTATTCCTGTTTCCGTATCATTATAATTGGTAAACTCATCGCAAAAGAGATATACCTTTCGCTCATAACGCTTCGTTTCCTGGCGCTTATGCTTTTTGTACCAACGCAGTAATGTTGTTGAATACAGTTCGGGCATGGAGCGCTTAGGTGCAAATCCTACCATACGTTTTACCAGTCCGGCTGTCAAACTCCCTGTCATGATCAGATTGTACAAACCAGGAAAAAAAGCGCCCATTCTCGACAACCAGGCAAAGTTGGCAATAATCCGGCTACGCAGCGGCACCCCGTTTGCATCAAAATATTGTTGTAAAAACTCTGCTTTAAGTTTGGCCACATCCACATTAGAAGGGCATTCGGACTTGCACCCTTTACAGCTCAAACACAAATCCATCACTTCGTAAATCTCCTTATGATCAAACCGATTGACCTTATCGGAGTGCGTTAGAAATTCGCGTAGCATGTTAGCTCTGCCCCGGGTTGAATCTTTCTCATTTCGTGTAGCCATATACGATGGACACATTGTTCCGCCGGAGAGGTGTGTTTTTCGACAGTCACCCGATCCATTACACTGTTCCGCATGCCGCAAAATATCCTGGTTATTAAAGCGAAAAACGGTCTTAAACGCCGGTGTCTTCTGCCCCGGTGCATAGCGCAGGTTCGTATTCATAGCAGGCGTGTCCACAATTTTGTTGGGATTGAAAATGTTGTGCGGATCCCACACCTGTTTGATTTCCTTTAGCAACTCGTAGTTTTTCTCACCAATCATCTGCCGGATAAATTCTCCTCTCAGTCTTCCGTCTCCATGCTCTCCGCTCAACGATCCTTTATACTTCTTTACAAGGGTTGCAATCTCTTCCGCTATTGTTCGAAAAAGTTGATTTCCTTCTTTTGTTTTCAAATTGATGATCGGGCGCAGATGAATTTCTCCGCTGCCCGCATGTGCATAATGCACCGAATACAAATTGTACTTCTTCAGAATTTCATTAAACTCCCTGATGTACGCCGGCAGATCATTAACATCTACAGCGGTATCTTCAATTACGGGCACGGCTTTATCATCACCCGGAAGATTGCTGAGCAATCCCAGTCCGGCCTTGCGCAAAGTCCATATCTTTTTTGTATCCTCTCCAAATAATAAGGGAAAATGATAACCCAATCCGGCTGCTCTCATTTCTGCTTCCGCCTGCTTAGCCACTTGTTCGATCTCTTCACGACTATCACGCGTGTACTCAATAACCAATATCGCCCCGGGGTCTCCCTGTACAAAAAACCGGTTCTTGCGCTGTTCAATATTATCCTTTGTGCACTCAAGAATGTAATGATCTATCAGCTCACTGGCAGAAGGCCCGTATTTAAGTCCAATCAGGTTAGCCCGCAGCGATTCATCTATTGAATTAAAATGGACACATAACAAGCCCGACGCTTTAGGCAATGGCACCACATTTAACTTTATTTCTGTGATAAAGGCCAGTGTGCCTTCCGATCCCGCAATTAACTTACAAAAATTGAAATCCTCCTGTCCCGCAGTGAAAGGCGCGGTATCCAGCAACAAGTCCACTGCATATCCCGTATTTCTTCTCTCTACGGTTTTCTTGGGAAACTCGTTACGAATCTCCTGTTGGGTATCGAAATTACTTAACAGGCTGCGTACACGCTGGTAAATTTTTCCCTCCAGCCCTGGCGCTTCACATTTAGCATGAAAGGTTTCGAGGTCAATAGCGCCGAATACCGCTTCGGAGCCATCACTCAACAATACTTTCACTTCGAGTAAATGCTCGCGGGTACTGCGATAAACTATAGAATTAGAACCACAGGAATTATTTCCCACCATACCCCCAATCATGGCTCTGTTGGCAGTAGAAGTTTCCGGACCAAAAAACAATCCGTGCGGCTTCAGAAAAAGGTTCAACTCATCGCGGATAACGCCAGGCTGCACCCTAACCCAATGTTCTTCTTTATTGAGTTCAAGGATTTTTGTAAAATGCTTCGACACATCCACTACAATCCCGTTGCCTACCACCTGCCCGGCAAGCGAAGTGCCCGCTGTGCGTGGAATGAGAGAAGTTTTCCGGGCATTTGCAAATGCAATTAGTTTTTTAATATCTTCCACCGACTGCGGAATCGCTACTGCTAAGGGTATTTCGCGATAGGCCGAAGCATCGGTCGCGTATAAAGTTCTTGTGGTGATATCGTTGTATAATTTTCCTTCCAGGGTTGCGGAAAGTTGGTCGAGTTGAGTTGTCATGATGGATTACAATGTAATGATTACCGCAGACTAAGAGTACTTAACTCTTCATCACTTCTGTTCGGGCACGAATTTAGTTGTTTTTTGCAAAGTGATATCCAACTGTGTATGCTCTTTATTCGCCCCGGTAATCACTCCTATATTTCATTCGGTTTTTCTTAGTGGTTGATAATGGTACAATGGAATGGCCTGAAATAATCCTTCTTCTAGGCAGGAGCCATCTTTATGGTTATTTCATAATCAATTAACAAGTTCGACCAATTGCTTTTTTATCTTTGTAAAAACACGGAACATGAAGAAATCTGATAAAATACTTGTTGCGGTTGCCGTTGGCGTGTTGGCAGGACTTGCTGTGTACGCCGCCCGCCGTTACCGGGAGAGAAACAGGCTTAACCAGGTTGCAGCCGAGGGATACGAAACAGCACATGATATACTTTTTCCTAACAGGGAGCAAATGGGTAGAAAGTTGATCTATGGACCCGTATTACCGGAGTAAAAATTTATCACCAACTTTCCACCGCCATGAGCCCGTTTTCTGCTGAATGACTTTTCATCAGAGGTAAATCATTCAAACGCCGGTATATAATGGGAGTGCGCCAGGCACTTCATCTATTTATTCGATTTCAATTTTTACCATTTAGTTTTTGTGGCTTCTGAAAGGATTTCGCTTCGGACTTAAAATTATCCGATACCTATTCATTTTTCTTCATAGGCCATATTGTGAACACTGGCAACCGCGCGTCCGGAAGGATCATTAAGGTTCTGAAATGACTTATCCCATGCCAGGGCCTCAGGTGTGCTGCAAGCTACTGATGGCACCGAAGGTACGCACGCTGCCGCCACATCAGAGGGAAAATGTTCACTGAATA
>JADZFY010000042.1 GCA_020854215.1 Chitinophagaceae bacterium
ACAAACCAGTACTTCATGGATTGCTGCGATAGCCCTGGTGCTAAACCTCGTTAAATTTATGAGGCAGGCACCTCTGTCTCTAATGTTCGCGATAAAAATTAGATTACAAAAATTACTCAGAGAACTTTTATATATATCATCAAACCATAATCTGAAAAAATGGAATTTGACGAGTTTATGAGCAAGCCCTATTTTGAGAATTGGGTAAAAAAATTAGAAGAGAATAACGGAAAACAATATGAACGTTACGAAATCCTGACTTCTCTCGGAAAGACAAATGTTTGGGGATTTAACACAAAAGACGAACAATTAGACACATTAGTAATTTTTCCAGGCGCAAGAACAACAGCTCTAATTTGGGACTTTGATAATGGTCTTGACAACCTAAATCATAAAATGAGAATTTTTATGGTGGAAATTAACGGACTCCCAAATTTAAGCGAAGGTTCAACACCTGACATAAAATCATTGGACTACGGCATTTGGGCGAGTGAAGTTTTTGATAAACTAAAAATCAATAGTGCTTTTATAGCCGGAGCTTCATTTGGCGGACTTATCTGTATGAAATTTGCGATTGTAAATCCGGAAAAAATAAAAGCAATATTTTTATTAAACCCCGGCTGCTTACAACCTTTTTCAATGACATTTAAAAACCTATACTATAATCTTCTACCAATCATAAAACCAACCGACAAAAATGTGTCTAAATTTCTTGACAAAGCAGTTTTTTCAAAACCCAACCACCAACTCTCATCCATTTCAGAAAAAATGCTGATTGATTATGAAGTTTTTGCAATAAGCCGCTACAGGGATAAAACTCAAAAACCATATTATATGGACAGACAACTTGAAGACGTAAAAACGGACACCTATTTACTTGTTGGTACCAAAGACCTTTTGTTTCCCTATCAAAAATCAATTGGCAACGCAAAAAAGCATATCAAATCCTTGAAAGGCGAAAAGGTTTTTGAAAACGTTGGACATGGAATAGAAACCTATGACAAAGCAATGAACTATATTGGAGAAACCATAAAAAACTACCGCTAACAGTTTGGCAATATGGCGGATTTAGCACTAAATTCAATCCCGATGCTTCGGGATAATTCGATTGAACTTTTGTGCAAAGTCGAACGTTTATACTTCGATTTTCGCCACTTCGCCAAGTTGTAATCCGATGTACGCTACCTGTGTGACAGTCCTAAACCTGAAAAATATACCGAGAATTGGTACTTTTGAACAAATCTCGTGACAATGGCAAAAAATACTTCAATTTTATTAGGCGACCACTTTGATAATTTCATTAAATACCAAATCCAAAGCGGGCGTTTCTCATCTGCCAGCGAGGTTGTAAGAGCTGCTTTGCGACTTTTTGAACAAGAAGAAAATCAAAAGAATGAACTAATAAAAGAGCTCAAAAAAGGTGAAAAGTCAGGGTTTGTCAAAAACTTTGACCGTAAAAAATTTATCAAGAACCTTCACGGTAAATATTTGACCAATGAGCTATAAACTCAGTGTCAAAGCATCGGAGGACATCGAGAATATTTGGCTTTACACTTTTGAAAATTGGGCATTAGAGCAGGCTGACAGATATATCAATTTAATTTTTGACGAAATTGATTATTTAAGCGGCAACTCAAATTCGGGAAAAGATTGCAGTCATGTTCGGAAAAATTATCGTTGTGCTAAAGTGAAATCACATCTAATTTTTTACCGACTTATTGACAAACAGACTGATGATATTGAAGTAATAAGAATTTTACACCAAAGAATGGATACAGAAAATAGGTTGAATGAGTAAATAAGGTAGCGTTCAACATCCAGTTTTGCCACAGCAAGGGGTAACGAATAAATCCTCATCTTAGTGCTACAATCAGCTACATATCCGGCCGACCGAACGCTAATGAACAACAAAATATATTTTCAACTTCTGTATATTATATCGGCAGCACTGCCAGGCTGGACGTTTTTTAAATGCCCTGCCGAACGCACAGCTGCTGAACAACAACAAAAACAGCAGCAGCTCCCGCTGCTGTGCCTGTATCGTAATCCATTACCTTGCTGTAAGACCAGCTACGCAGCATATTCATTTCTCTTTTCGGTTAATATACAGCGCATCATAAATCTCCCGTCAAAATAGGAATCTCCAAAACTTAATGTCTTATCTTTAAACCAACCTCAGGAGATGAATACAACAGAAAAAAAGAAAACACTGATATTGGGAGCATCGGCTAATCCACAACGGTATAGCTACCTTGCCCTCTCGCGGTTGCGAAACGCCGGACACGAAGTGGTAGCAATCGGGCGAAAAAATACCATGGTTGAGGATGTGCAAATATTCACGGAGAAGCAAGCCTGTTCCGACATACACACCGTTACTCTTTATCTCAATCCCACGCACCAGGAAGAGTACTATTCCTATATTTTATCCCTTCATCCAAAGCGAATCATATTTAATCCGGGTGCAGAAAATGAAACGTTGCAGAAAATTGCGGCAGAAAATAATATTGCAACCATGGACGCCTGTACGCTGGTTTTGCTCAGTACGGGACAATATTGACAGAAAATTTAATCCTCCGGAAAAATTCGTTTCCTTAAAAAAACGTACATTGGGAAAACCTATTCAAATATGTTATGGAGAAAATTCAACGGAGAGCGTATTCACCTCCCTATTAAAGACGCTGTTAAAGAAGCCATCATCCGGGAATCTCAAATGGGCTATCACCTCAAAGTATGCATTGGCACCGACTCCCAGGTAAAAAGTATTGAAACGGAATTTGCAACGGTAATCGTCTTCCTGCGGGAAGGGCGCGGCGGTTTTATGTTTATTCACAACGAAAAAACCAGTAAGCAGTATTCCATTAAAGAACGAATGCTGGTGGAAGTTGCCAAGAGCATAGAGATTGCGTACGAATTATGTGATCTGTTTACAGAATTTGATGTGGATATGGAAGTGCACGCCGACATCAACACTAACCCTCATTTTAAAAGCAATGAGGCACTGCGGGAAGCCATGGGCTACATTCTTGGGATGGGTTTTGCGTTTAAGGCCAAACCCGAAGCCTTTGCCAGCACCAGTTGTGCTAATAAGGTGGTAAACTAAACCGAAACGATAAACGCTCGGGGAGCACAATCAGTGCAACAAATGCCTGATCAGTGAAGAAGTCTGTTCCCATGGGTTCGAAAGCGCTTTGCTTTCATCTTCCGGTACGGGAGGAAACCGAAAACAAGCAACGTTTTGTCATCCGTAATTTATCTCCGGCAATCACTTCTCGCGCACATTTCAAATCTACCCGACAGGGTGCAGTGCTAAACCCCTACCCCGTTTCAGTCACTTGACAGTCACCTTTTATCATCCCCCATTTCAAACTCCGCATTCCATACTGCAACAGCAGCCAGAATTTTTTCCTTACCAGTTTTCTTTACGGTGCTGGTAACAAAATGAGCGGGTAAAAACTGCCAGGTTTTTCGCATGGTTTGTAAAAAAGATTTTACGTTTTTACTTACTTCTGCCTGCGTGGTTTTATCGGCCTTGGTAAATACGAGACAAAAGGGTACACCCCATTCACCCAGACGGTTTACAAAATCCATATCCGATTTCTGCGGACTATGCCTGCTGTCAATTAAAACAAAAACGTTTACGAGGTTCTCTCTTTTCCGCAGGTAGTCCTCAATCATCATACTCCAGCTTTTTCGCTGTTGCTGCGAAACCTTAGCAAAACCATACCCCGGAAGATCTACAATATACCACCGTCTCTTTTGCTGATTTTCCAAACTGCTTTCAATGGCAAAATGGTTAATCATCTGGGTTTTGCCGGGCTTTCCGGAGGTCTTTGCCAATTGCTGGTTACCGCAGATCATATTAATCAGGGATGACTTCCCCACATTACTCCTGCCAATAAACGCATATTCGGGCCGGTCTGCCTTAGGGCACTGCAAATAATCGGGACTGCTGATCTGGTATGTTGCGGAGGTTATTGTCACCGGTGCAAGATACAATGAGAAACGGAGTTGCCGCAGCAAGTCCGATATTTCGCAACTTTACCGCTTCAATATTTTCAATTCAGGATTCAGGATGTACATTTGCCGACAATTAACTTCTTTAACCTTAAAAAATCTGGCATGGCAGAAAAAATTAAAGTGGCTAATCCGGTGGTTGAACTGGATGGAGATGAAATGACAAGGATCATATGGAAATTCATTAAAGACAAGCTGATCCTGCCTTATCTTGATATTGACATTAAATACTTCGACCTGGGTATTGAGTACCGCGATCAAACCAACGACCAGGTAACCATAGATGCCGCCAATGCCATAAAGCAATACGGCGTTGGTATTAAATGCGCCACCATTACCCCCGATGAAGCCCGTGTGAAGGAGTTTAACCTCAAGCACATGTGGAAAAGCCCCAATGGTACTATCCGCAATATACTCGATGGTACCGTTTTTCGTGAACCCATTGTAATTAAGAATGTTCCCAGGCTGGTAACAAATTGGACGGCTCCCATCATTGTAGGGCGTCATGCCTTTGGCGACCAGTATCGTGCAACCGACACAGTAATTAAAGGAAAAGGTAAACTTACCATGACCTTCACGCCCGAAGACGGCAGTGCACCCGAAACTTTTGAAGTGTTTGATTTTAAAGGCGGTGGCGTAGCATTGAGCATGTACAATACAGACGAGAGTATAAAAGGCTTTGCAAGGAGCTGTTTCAATATGGCACTCAGTAAGCAATGGCCGTTATACCTTTCCACCAAAAATACGATCCTTAAAAAATACGATGGCCGATTTAAAGACATTTTCCAGGATATCTATGATCAGGAATTTAAAACCCAGTTTGAAGCAGCAGGTATTGTGTATGAACACCGTCTGATTGACGACATGGTAGCCAGCGCACTCAAATGGAACGGCAATTTTGTTTGGGCATGCAAAAACTACGATGGCGATGTGCAGAGTGATTCGGTAGCACAAGGTTTCGGTTCACTCGGATTAATGACTTCCGTTTTGGTAACCCCGGATGGAAAAACGCTGGAAGCAGAGGCCGCGCATGGAACCGTAACCCGCCATTACCGCGACCACCAGTCCGGAAAACCGACTTCCACCAACCCTATTGCCTCAATTTTTGCTTGGACAAGAGGCTTGGCCTTCCGCGGTAAATTAGACGATAACCAAAAACTTATTGATTTCAGTCATGCGCTCGAAGCAGTTTGTATTGAAACGGTGGAAAGCGGCAAGATGACAAAAGACTTGGCCATTTGTATCCACGGCAATAAAGTAAAACTCGGAGAACACTATCTGAATACCGAAGATTTCCTGGAAGCCATCAATACCAATTTGGCTGCCAGGCTGAAATAACATTGCCTTGTGGCAGTACCTTTCCGGCGCTGCACATCTTAAATTTTTGCTAATAATCTCATGCTGCAGATTCCTTTTTCTATAGGGAATCTGCAGCATTTTTACGCCATACCTATCCCAACAAACCATTAAGCCCGTTCGTCTGCTCTAACAATGATACCTCAAAAACGGGCAAAAAGCCATAACTTTGCACCGTTTTTTTACCATTGCATTAATCACTTTTATTTATGGCTGATATTTTTGAAAGACTTACGAAGAACTACGGTCCTCTTGGACAACATCGTGAACGTGCGCATGGTTACTACACCTTTCCAAAACTGGAGGGAGAAATCGGTAGCCATATGCAATTCCGTGGAAAAGAAATGATTGTTTGGAGTTTGAATAATTACCTCGGACTGGCTAACCATCCGGAAGTGCGAAAAACAGATGCGGAAGCTGCAGCTCAATACGGGTTGGCTCTTCCAATGGGCGCACGTATGATGAGTGGCAATACCGAATTTCATGAACAATTAGAAAGGGAACTGGCTGAGTTTGAACAAAAAGAAGACGCTGTTTTACTCAACTATGGTTACCAGGGTATGGTAAGCATTATTGACGTATTGTGCAGCCGTCATGATGTTATTGTGTACGATGCAGAAAGTCATGCCTGCATTATTGATGGTGTAAGACTTCATGCCGGACAACGATTTGTATTTAAGCATAACAATATTGACGACCTTGAAAAACAATTGCAGCGTGCCGAGGCATTAGTAAGCAAGCAAAGTGACGGGGGAATCTTGGTGATTTCGGAGGGTGTATTTGGTATGGCCGGTGATCAGGGTAAATTGAAAGAAATTGTTGCCCTGAAAGGAAAATACAATTTTCGATTGCTGGTGGATGATGCACACGGGTTTGGTACCCTCGGAAAAACGGGTGCCGGCGCCGGAGAGGAACAGGGTGTACAACGCGAAATAGATCTTTACTTTTCTACCTTCGCAAAATCTATGGCTTCCATTGGAGCATTTGTAGCCGGTGATAAACCCATCATAGATTATATCCGTTACAATATCCGCAGCCAGATTTTTGCTAAAAGCTTACCCATGCCATTAGTGATCGGCAACCTAAAGCGTCTTGCACTATTGCGTTCCCATCCCGAACTAAAAGAACAATTGTGGAAAAATGCGCTATCCCTTCAACAGGGGTTAAAAGCAAAAGGATTCGACACCGGCAATACCAACTCCGTTGTTACTCCCGTGTATATGAAAGGCGGTGTTGAAGAAGCCACAGCTATGGTAACCGACCTCAGGGAAAATTATGGTATTTTTTGTTCCATTGTGGTTTATCCCGTAATCCCTAAAGGACATATTATTTACAGGCTGATCCCTACATCTACCCATACGCAGGAGGATATCGCAGTAACGCTGACCGCTTTTGAAGAGACAAAGAAAAAATTAGACCAGGGTATTTATAAGGTTGCCGAAATTCCCGCAATGGCAGATGTTTAATTAAGCCATTTAAATCCCTGCCCAATACTATGCTTCTGCAATTTCCACATACCCATACCGCCCGTAACGGGAGCATTGTTTTATGCGGCGACGTAGGCGCCACTAAAACAAACCTGGCCCTGTTTTCAATTGATAACGACAGTTATCAGTTACTGAAGGAGGAACAGCTCGTTTCAAATGCATATGATCATATTGCCGGTCTCACCCATGATTTTATGCAGGGAGCACCTCAACCTAATGCGGTATGCTTTGGCGTGGCAGGCCCCGTTTTGAAAGGACATGCCAAACTCTCCAATCTGAAGTGGGAAATAGACATCAGCGAAATAAAAACACAATTTCCGCAAGCCAGGGTTCATCTCATCAATGACCTGGAAGCAACAGCTTACGGACTGGCAGTGCTGGACGAAGAGGATACCGAAGTCATTCATCCAGGCAGTCCTTCTCCCGAAGGGAATGCAGCCATCATTGCACCGGGCACGGGTTTAGGTGAAGCCGGCCTTTACTGGGACGGCTCCTGCTTTCATCCTTTTGCCACCGAGGGCGGACATGCAGACTTTTCCGCGAGAAACCCTGATGATTTCAACCTGTATCGTTATCTGCAGGAACAATACGGACATGTGAGCTGGGAACGATTGGTATGCGGGCCGGGCATTTCAAATATTTACCGGTATTTGAGAGATATCAGGAAGATGGAAGAGCCGGATTGGCTGGCTCAGAAAATGCTCAACGCAGACATGCCTGCCGTTATTAGTGCGCATGTTGAACAGAGTACACTTTGTAATACCACCATGCAATACTTTGTGCGCTTTTTGGCGCAGGAATCTGCCAACCTGGTTTTAAAGCTTAATGCCACCGGCGGATTATTCATTGGTGGTGGAATAGCACCCAAAATTACCCGCCTGTTAAATAACAACAGCTTCTACACTTCATACCGCCAAAGTGGGCGACTGAATTTTTTATTGGAAAAAGTTCCGGTAAAAATTATTCTCAATCCAAAAACCGCATTACTTGGTGCAGCCTATTATGCGGCAACGCAATAACCGGCATTCCGAAAAACACAGTACCCGCATCAACAGCACTCGGTTATTCTTCCTCCACATCCTTTATTGCCGGAATAACCAGCAACGGAATGGTAGTATGATAGGACATTCGGCGGGTGGCGCTGGGACGAAATATACGATCCCACAAGCTTCGCTGGTAGGTAATCATGGCGAGCATATCAATACCATTATTTTGTATATAATCCTGCAGCGTATCTTCAAATTTGGATCCTGATAAATGTCCGGTGATAATAGACTCCGTATTGAGCAGCTTTTTCAGTTTTACTTCGTAGCTCGTCATGTGAAGTCCGCGTTCCATCAGCAAAGCGGCATCGGCATGATCTTCGTCTGTAAATACCACAGCAAACAAGTCCGCCTTAAAAGCCCCGGTAAGGTCTATAATGGGTTTAAGCACCTCCCGGTCTTCTTCAAACCTGCTGGTGGCCAACAACATCTTTTCAGGTTGCTTCCAGTCGTACTCGTACGGTATAATCATCACCGGTACGCTGGATTTTCCGGTGAGTGCAGCCGTTTTACTCCCCCAGATTCTGTCTTTGATTCCATTGATCCCAAATGTTCCCATCACAATCAAATCAATTTCCATCTCATCGGATAGTTCCAGGATTAATTCATCTACTTCCCCCTCCCGTTGAAACGTACGTATAGCGATAGACTCCGTTTCTGCTATGCTGGCCTTTATCTGGTCTAATTTTTCCTGTGCATCATTCGCTGCCGCTTTGAAGCGTTCTTGTATAACATCCGGATACTCACCATACAAAACCTCTGTTCGGTCTATCACATGAAGCAGGATGATTTCTGCCCGATAAAACCTGGATGCCTGAACAGCAAAATTCAGCGCGTTTGCAGCGCAGGAAGAAAAGTCGGTAGGTACCAATATTTTTTTCATGTTCATTTGAAATTTTATTTTCCGGATCACCAATCCGGTCTGCCAATGCAATAATAGCAATTCTGAATTAAAACATTACCATAACAAAAAAAGGCTTTCACAAACTTCATTCAACGGTTTTCGAAATTGAAATCCGCCTGCCGCGGGAAGTGCCTCCACAGCCCACATGAAGCATAGCGTTTCAGCCGTTTGGAATGTGCCCCAAAGGAGATTCATAAACTTCATACAACTTTTTCGTAAATCCAAACCCGGGACTTAAGTAAAATAATGTTGCCCTAAATTTACGTTTTAAAATCCTGTCAAATTTACACAGAAACGGAAGGAGGAAACGCGGCCAGGATCAGGAAAATACATGAGAAAAATCAACACATTCCTCTTTTTCAAATTGCGTCCGAAAACATGATCAGCTACCATTTGTGCGTTGGATTGCACGGCAAATCGTCATTCCTGCCTCATGAAAAATTATTTGGTAATGCAACCCGGAAATACAATTCATTATCTTTAGTCTGTAACGCACAATTAATTCAACTAAAACAATGATTATGGCAGACAACAATTTGCAATCTAATGAACAGAAGAGCTTTACAGACAAATTAAGCGACAAAGCAAACGAGCTGAAAAACAAGGCTGCCGATGCCCTTGACAAAGTGGAAGACCGCGCAGAAGAAGTTTGGGATAAGGTAGAAGATAAAGCCGAGGACGTATGGGAAGATACCAAAAAAGTAGCCGGTGAATGGAAAGATAAAGCAGAGGACAAGTTGGAAGATTTGAAAGACGGCGCTAAAAAACTTTGGGACAGGATCTCGGACAAATTTGATGGTGATGATGAAAAAAAACCTCAACCTGAAAAATAATGCTAACCCGGAAAATGGGTAGGCCCCCCATTTCTTGTACAGTTCAAAAGTAGAATAATTTATCATTGTAACTGTATTTGCTCAAGCTGTTGGGCGTAGTGAAGCGCTGGAGTAGCCGGAGCGTAACGGAGCCCAACAACTTGAGTGTTTTCTTTCTATACTCCATCGGCGGCAGCCCATCAAGTGCATCATGTGACCTCCTGATAATGTAATCATCAACCCACTTATGCGTTACAGCACCAATGGGACGACTGCCATTATAATCCTGCCCGTTACAAACAATTTCGCGTCAGGCGGGCTGAAGTGCAAGCCGCAACGCTGTTTCTTCGATTACGCATTAATAGTAACTCGCAAGAAGTCCTTCAATTTTCCACCGGAACAGCAGCCGTAGAACCTTATCGTTAATGCGAACAACCCCAGGTCCACAACAGAACCCGGCAATATTTTTTTAATTTTTCGCATGGTCAAAAAAAATTAGAAAAAATTTGTGTAGTTAAATAGCTACATTTATATTTGTAGCCAAATAACTTCACAATGAAAATCAGAAGAGATGTATTTCAAGCAATTGCCGACCCGACAAGAAGAACGATTTTACTACTGCTAGCTTCTCAAACAATGACAGCAGGGGCAATTGCAGCAAACTTTGATGTTGCGCGGCCAACCGTTTCCAACCATATTAAAATACTTACTGAATGCGAGCTATTAAAACAAGAACAGCTTGGACGCGAAATATATTATCAATTAAATCCTGAAAAAATGAAAGCAGTGGACAATTTTTTAGAGCCGTTCCGTAAAATGTGGGACGATCGGTTTAACAAGTTGGAAGCTGTAATGAAATCAAAGATTCACGAACGTAAAAAAAGATAAATTATCGGTGAGCAAAAACTATTAAAACAAAAATTACGAATGGAACAAAAAACAAAAATCAACGCAGAAGAAGGTAAACAGGAATTGTTTATTATCAGGGAATTTGACTTGCCATTGGAACTGCTTTTCAAAGCATATCAAGAGCCTGATCTTGTTGAGCAATGGATGGGAACTAAAGTTTTGAAGTTGGAAAACAAAAAACACGGTTCTTATGCTTTTGAAACGTCACGTAATGGCAAGGTGGTTTTCTCTGCAAACGGAGTAATACACGAATTTATCCACGCCAAAAAAATCATACGCACTTTTGAGATGGATAACGCCGAAATTGGGGTTCAACTTGAGATTTTAAATTTTGAAAAATTAACAGACCAAACAAGTAAACTGACAATGCAAGTCATTTACCAGTCTGTTCAACACAGAGCCATTCAATTAAAAATGCCTTTCGAATATGGCATAAACACGGCTCATAACCATTTGCAAGAAATGATGTCTAACCTAAAATAAACCTATTAACTATGTCAAAAAGAAATAAAATTATCTATTGGATTGCAACTGTCTGGCTATGTTTAGGGATGTTCTCGACCGCCATCATCCAAATATTCCGATTGCAAACCTTTGGGCCGGGAAGTGCAGGAAATATGACTCATTTGGGTTATCCATCGTACATTTTGCCTTTGCTCGGTATATGGAAAGTTTTAGGTGTTATTGCTTTCTTAATTCCAAAATATCCTCTGTTAAAAGAATGGGCTTATGCTGGTATTTTCTTTACCGTTACCGGAGCTTTGTATTCCCACGTCTCATCTGGTGATACCTTTAGTTCAATGGTTCCAGCCCTTTTATATCTGCTTTTAATTGCGGTTTCGTGGTATTTCAGACCAACAAGCAGAAAACTCATTATGAACAACAAATAAATTAATACAATGGAAAATAAAGTAGACTTTAAGAATGTATCTGTAATCGGCTTGGAAACTTCTCCGGTAGCAGAGGCGTTGGCAGGCTTACGGGCCAATGAAGCACGCTATTTTAAGAATAAATATAATCAGGATTTTATCGTTCAGTCAGTATCCGAAAGCACAGAAGCATTGAATTGGGTCAGAAACATTTTGAAAGAAGAACGAAATATTGTTATTAACTCAAAACCATTAGAAACCGCGTATTTGTTGGTTGATGGTATTAAATGGATTTTTGTTTTTTATGAAAATGGACTCTCTATAAACGTACTGTATACCATCGCCAACCCAAAAAAACGTGCTGTGGGTTTCAAACTTTCCGAAGGGATGGAAGTGCCCGAAGAATTAGGAAAGTTCAAATTTGCAAGACAAAAATCAAAACTTGCAGGAACTATTCGCGGATCATTTTTTGTCATTAAAGGGGAATATTAAAAGCAATCAAATAGACAGATAATATTAAAGCATTTTAAAACTTTGGAGAAAGCAACATTGAGTATTACCATGTCATTGGATGGCTTTAAGGCAGGACGAGATATTACGCAAGAAAACCCGTTGGGTATAAATGGACACTTGCTGCATGAATGGCTTTTTGCCAAAAACAGAAGGAAGATGAAGAGGTGGCATCAGACACGTTTAAAAATTGTGGCGCCGAAATATAAGTAGCAGAACTTACCTGACATCTATTGATGGCGTTTGGGAAAGCAAGTCACCTTTTCCCGCTCCTGCAATAGTTTAAAGCACTCAAAAATTAAATGTCACAAAAGGCTTCTCTGTCGTAAACGGTGGGATTGATGTGGAATTATCTCAAGCGAAATCAATCTCAAACGGAAAAGGTATGTGGGTTATGGAGGGCGCAAATGTGGTGCAACAATTTTTAGAAGCCAATTTGTTCGACAAACTACACCTCCATATCGCACCTGTGTTACTGGGTACAGGAACACGACTTTTTGAAAAACACTGTAATCGAAAAATGGAATTCATAAAGACAAAAGTTGTTGAAACTCCGGGCGCGACTCATTTGTATCGTAAACCAATACCAAGTGCAATTTCAACCAGCTAACATCAAAGGCTTTGAAGTATTAATTATAGTGGCACTATTGCTCATTTTCGTTGGATCATTCTCTTAACAAGACGATATTTTCAATTGAAATTCCAAACGCAGTCGCTTTGCTTCCTGATCTCAACCGAGTCTGTAAAGGCATCCCCAAAATCTATTTTGTCTGATAACCGATGTGCAGATGAGTCCTAAATAAATGGACGCTACTTTCGATTGCTTCAACAAACAGAAATCAGAATCAGGCATACGGATACCCGGTATTCCTGCACTGTACCTGCAAAATTAAATTGGGAAAACCCATTCGAATTTGTTCAGCAACTGCATTCGTTTTTTGAATCGGATAGAATGTATTACCTTACCCGCCTTTTAATAAACATAAATGATGAAATTTACTTTTCCTTTCGCTGCTGCACTGTTGTTTTTGATAAGTTGTAATTCAAGCGATCAACCGCCCTGCCAACCGGCCCAAAGAAACAAAGCCTTAGAGTCAATAGATTCATTGAGCACCAGTTTAAAATGGCCACAGGATTTGCAAATCACCGGTTTTGCCGGACCTGATATTACGCCAAGTCCTGCATGCCTGGCTGTTGCTGCTACAGGCGAAGTATTTGTGGGTGTGGACATGATTGGCTCACTGGGCAAGGAGCCCGGAAAAGGAATGATCATCAAACTGGTGGATTGTAACAACGATGGCATATTAGACAGCCATACCGAATTTGCCGCAGTGGACAATCCCCGCGGTCTCATCTCCATGGGAGACAAAGTTTTTGTACTGCATACCATGTTCTCTAAAGACAGTCTTGCCACCGGTATGGACCTAGTGGTTTTTGAAGACAAGAACAACGATGGTGTAGCCGACGGACCCGCACAACCGCTCATTGAACATATCAGTAATCCTACCTACCTCAAAAGCCGGGGTACCGACCATGCTACCAATGGCATAAGGATGGGAATAGACGGATGGATATATATTGCCACTGGTGATTTTGGTTTTCATGATGCAGTTGGTCGCGATGGCAAAAAACTCACCATGCTGGGCGGAGGTATTGTAAGAGTACGCCCCGATGGTACGGAGATGGAAGTGTACACCCATGGCACAAGAAACATTTATGATGTGGCCATTGACCCCTTCATGAACACGTTTACGCGCGACAATACCAACGACGGTGGCGGCTGGAATATCCGTTTTAGCCATCATATTCAATCCGGCGAATATGGTTACCCCATTTTATTTAAACATTTCACTGAAGAAATTATACCTGCCTTAGTTGATCTCGGTGGTGGCTCTGGTACGGGTTCACTCTTTATGGATGACCCCACCTGGCCGGAAAAATACAATCATGTACCCATGATGGCTGACTGGGGAAGAAACCAGGTATTTATTCACCGCCTCACCCCATCCGGAGGAAGCTATACACAAACAGAGGAAGAATTTATTAAACTACCGCAGGTTACCGACCTGGATATTGACGCTTCCGGCAGGCTTTATCTATCCGCCTGGGATGGTGCCGGCTATTCGGGAAACCCGGGAAAAGGTTTTATCGTACGCGCTGTACCCAGGGACTGGACATACAAGCCTTTTGCCGATATTAAAGACGCATCCATAAGTGAACTGCAGTCGTTGTTGAAATCCCCGAACGGTGTAGCCCGTTTGAGTGCGCAGCAGGAACTGCTAAGCAGACCATCGAAAAACGCAATAAAGGCAGCATGGGAAATAGCGAGCGACAAGAGCCTTCCATTGGATGTGCGCGTTGCAGGTATGTACACTTATGCTCAGGCGGCTGGAAAAGACGGGATCAAAAATTTAGCTGAACTCTGTTCTGAGGAAACGATGACGGAGTACGCATTGCGTGCATTAGCCGATCGCAAACCCTTAGAAAAGGAAGTTCCTATTGAGCCGTTTTTAAATGGAATAAAATCCGCTTCACCACGAGTTCAAATCGCTGCCATTATTGGTTTAGGACGAATTGGACGTACAGAAGCCGCCGAGTCGCTGCTTCAAATTCCTGTTCCCGCATCATTTGTTGCGCCGCCTGCCGGAGAAGAAGGTCCGCATGCTACGCCCAACTCAGCCATTATTCCTGCCCATCTTGCAGTTAAAGCGCTGGTTGCCATTAACGCAGTGGATGCCTGTGTGACAGCAATAGGCACTCCCCATTCAACACTTGCCCTCTGGGCATTGCGTTATATGCATGATCCGAAAGCCGTAGACGGATTGATTGCAGCCTATGAAAAAACGGCGGACGATAGTTTAAAGACACAAATCCTTTCCACCCTCGGTCGCCTCTACAATACAGAAGCGCCGTACGACGGATCCTGGTGGTGGGGTACACGGCCCGATACACACGGTCCCTACTACAAACCGGCTACCTGGGCGGAATCGGAAAAAATAAATACTTTCCTCACCGGGGTGTGGAACAAATCCGATGCAAAAGGAAAAGCCTGGTTTGCCGGTCTCAACGGAAAGCTGAGAATGGGTATCAGTGCATTTGGCGGCAATGAGGCCGATGCCGCTCCAAAGGTAGAGGAAGCAAAAATTGACCTCAACAAAATCAGAAATCAAAAAGGTCAAATCGGTAAATCATCTATTGAGGATATCATGCTGGCAATGGATAAAATAAAGGGCGACCCGGCTATAGGTAAAAAGCTTTTCATTCAACAGGGTTGTATTGCCTGTCACAGTATAAGTAAAGGCGAAACCATGAAGGGACCGTTCATGGGTCAGATTGGTTCGATTATGACACGCAAGCAAATTGCCGAATCCATTCTTAAACCGAATGCGTCCATTTCACAAGGTTTTGCCACAGTGATGATCACTACCAAAGATGGCAAGAGTTTTATGGGATTCGTTACCGCAGAATCGGCGGAGAGAATCGTTTTACGTGATATCACCGGCACGGCTACAACCATCAAAACCCAGGATATCAAATCGCGGAAGGAGCAGGAAAACTCCATGATGCCGCCGGGATTAGCCAATGCCTTGTCGTATGAAGAATTTGCAGCACTCATTACCTATTTGTCGCAGCAGAAGGGATAGAAATGATTAACGCCGGGGCCGCGCAGATGGTGCCCCGGCGCTGAAAACGTCGGCGAAACGCATCAGGCAATACGAACTCATCGTGAACATTTTCCTATTGCACTATCCTATACCCACAGGTTCCTCCCTGCCTGTGCGCTATGCTTTACATCGCCACGTCAAGCGGAGGGTATAGGTTCGGCATCTGCACTAATGTTCAACACTTCCCCCAATTACTGGTCATTTCGAGGTATGAAGAATCAGAAAGGACTTTTTATCTCCGGGGTCCCGCGCTGCACATGGGGCCTAAATTGCGAAGACCCCGCTGCGACTTAATTGATACAAAGCTTGCGAAACTGGCGGTTTCACTGTAACTTTAAACAAACAGTTGCTGAAATCAGCAACGCTCCTGCCTGAGAAAACTATTATATACAATTGTATGCGTCTTTTTCTACAGGCAATAGTTTGTTGTATTACTACGGCCTTGTGTTGGTCCTGCAATGACGAAGAAATTAAACGTAAAGAAAAAGGATATTCGTTCTATTGCTGGCCTTCAAAAACTCCCTGTGAAAACCGGGAGCATGGAATCGAATTCTCCTACAATATCATCCGGATATCAATGCAGAATGGCCAAATGCAGAGCCGGGAAGAACGAGTAGCCACACTAATCTGTTGCCGGTATATACAAGAATTGATTGACACTTTAAGTGCCTATAACGACTACCTGAAAAAATATAGATTCAACCCCCCGGGAAGGATGACCAAAACCTGCATGATTGGACCGGATATTGAAGTGTTTGTCAACTATACACAAGGATGGCAAACAGGAAAGGCGCTCTCTTCATTAGGTTTTTCCGATATCAATCACCCTTTTGATTTTACCATGCATGTGCACCAATTCGACGCATTTGATGCGTTTCGAAACGACCTGCTCAATATATATAGGAAATGCTGTCTTCGCGAGAGCGATTAACACTCCGGAATCATTACAAACCGCATAAAACTGTTTTATGAAAATATACTGTTTTGTTGCTGTCGTCTTTCTTTTGTCCTGCAAGGGAAAAGATGAACAGCCGATCATTTTCAATGACCTGCTTGATATAAAACAAATTGATTGTGAATCGGGTGTTGAATTATGCAACCGAAAGCCGGGACTAAAATTTACCGGTTTCGCCCCGCGAGTAGTTCAGAATAAACCAGACTGGAATCTCGAGTTGAGAGTGGATTATTATCCTGACAAATATACGCTGACCATTTGCTGTGATTCAATTCCACGGTTGATTGACTCTCTATCCATGATGTTTGAACTGCTCGAATCGTACAAGAGAGATAAACCAGAGCGTGCAGAGCGAACCTGCCTGCTTCCGGACAGCGTTTCCATTACGACTATTTACGTTCGCGACCTATCAGGCACCGGAGAATTCTATAGTCTTGAATTTGGAAAAATTCCCGAACGCTCCGTATTCTTTATTACCCAAAAGAAGACCCTGGAGAAACTAATAGAAGATATTAAAGAACGTTTCAGTACCTGCTGTCTGCAATAGGTCTGGATTCGATTAGCATTCCCGGGCGGAAAGCAATCGCCGAACACTTCCGGAGCGGTAATGATCGTTAGATGTAAATTATCAAACGCACTAAAAATAAAAAACGATGCGACAAAAACTGAATTTGATAACACTTGGCGTAAGTGACTTCGGGAAGTCGCTGAACTTTTACGAAAAAGGATTAGGATGGAAAAAGTCTGACAAAAGCATGGACGGATTGGCATTGTTTAATTTAGGCGGTATTATTCTGGCTTTGCACTCACAACAGGAGCTTGCCGAAGATACAACTTTGGAATATCAGCCAACAACATTTTCAGGACTAACGATTTCGCACAACACAAAATCAGAAAAAGAAGTGGACGAAATTTTAGCAATGGTTGCTAAACTCGGGGCGACAATTGTGAAACCTGCACAGAAAGTATACTGGGGCGGTTATAGCGGTTACTTCAAGGATATGGACGGACACTTATTCGAAATTGCGTACAATCCGTTTTGGGAACTGGATGACAACGACAACCTAAAACTATGACGATGGAAACGGATGTAACTATATCCGCTCCTTTTTTCGAACCAAAATTCCCAGTTGAAGCGGAAAAAAAGCCGGGACACCTAAACTCACACCGTTAATTCAATTTTGAAAAGTGCTTCAGCACGTTGAAACATGGGGGCACACAAAACAGGAAAAAGGAGCTTCCCTGTATTAATTCGGTATGTATCGTTCGGGCCATCGTAGTCGTACCCAGTTTTTAGTAATGTTGGTCAGCGCTTCTGGCAGAGGTCCGGTAAACCCCTGCACAATTCCTTTCCACTTTCCCTTCTCCCTGTATAATACAAGGTCAGTACGGAGTGGTAACTCCAGGGAAAAATGACGGGTCTTGAACGATTTCAGTCCGCCCGCAGCTAATGCTTCCACTTCACCCTTCGTATTTAATCGCACTGCCGCAACACCAACAGCATCAAAATACACTGAATGCCCGCTTGCCTGGAATGTCTGGTTGATGGGGTCTCCCATTAAATATTGTTCACCCGAAACAACAATAAGCGTTCCGTCAATCAAACGAAGTTGTCCGCCCGCCATTGGCATTACGGAAGCAGGAAAACCGGCAACCGAATGCATCTCACCTTTGGTTTGCGGAAGAACAGCTTTGGCTTTCAATTCCTCCATCACTGTTGCTGCTATTGACGAAGCATCCGCTTTTTTGATGCCACTACCCATTATCGTTATTCCATCATAAGGTTCACCTCCAAAATTTTTCGTCCAATCCCCCACAACGTATATAGCCGTCTTGCCATATGCGGCAGCTTTATTAAAAAAGTTCGCAACGGCTTCGTGATCGTATTGAGGATGGTAAAAAATCACGGTTTTATATTGTTGCGGACCATATTGAATTTTGCCCTTAGCATTTATAATCAGTGACCCGTTAACAATCTCACTGCTCGGGATGATATCCGTGAAATATCCCTCTTTCCACAAATCATTTGCAATTGGCAATCCTGCATCAGCAAACGTTGTGCTATCGTTCCAGTTAAGAACAGCAGGATGTCCAAACACCAGGGCCACAGGACAATCTGGCGATGCTGCAGAAATATAATTCAATAATTTCACCCTGCTTTCCGCCATCATTAAACTATCCTTTAGTAAGGAGGCAGACAGCTCGTTAATGGGATGGGGCCACAAAGGATGGTAGTTCAGCCTGCCGCCGGCCAATGCGGCTCTCCAAATGTCTTTATGATACACGTTCACATCTTTGTCATAATACATATTGAACCAGAGAGGGCTCCACATTTTTTTTGCAAGTGCCGTTCTCACGCTAAATGGGGTCGCTTCGTCCGTTTGGGCCAGATCTCTTTTTGAGCCCCACCAGCTTAAGCCATTCTTAAAAATCTCTCGCTTATCCGGAAAGGGAAACCAGGTAGGGTGTGTGCCCGACATGGCATTTTCTCCAAAAATTGCTTTCACGGCATGGTAAAAGTCCGTTTCTATTTCGCCATTTCTTTTCCAGTACAATTCCATATAATGGTTTATTGCGGATGTTCTTTCTGCTTCTGCATCTTTTTCGCCATAAATCATCAGCAGCATGTCTTTCAATAAATCCCGTCCGCCGGTTTGCTGTTCATACCACCTTGCCATAAACGGAGAAAACCATAAGTCGCGCGTTTGGGGAGAAAATCGTCCGGGGAAACCCCATTCATCCTTGCAGGCGCCTGCGAGAGCGGCATCGGCATATTGCTGAAGTATCTGGCGTTGATAAGAAAGCAGATGAGGGGCAAAAACATCGGGAGTATTCAACGTAACGGCAACCAATACACAGGCAGTCCACCCCTTGCCTGCATCGCCAAAATTTACAGTAACGTGTACACTATCTGTTGTAGCCACAGCGGTAGCCATAGTCGTTATATCTTTTAACGATCCGGGTGCAATCATACCGTTGGCCTTTTTGAAACTATAGGCCCGCAGCAATTGGGTGGCTACCGGCTCATAAGGTTTCCTGCCGTAGGTGTAATGGTCATCATAACCTTTCGCTTTAATGGCAATAGTTGCGGTATTACCTTCATTCGCCGGCAACTCCCTAAAAAGAACGATTTGTTGCAACTCGTTGGGATATTTCTGTTTAAAACTGTCTCTTGCCAAACGAATATCTAAATCCATCACCAAACCCATTCCTTTGTTGCGTGCATAACGCGATGCCGCCTTTATCCGGTCATGTACAGCAGGATCAGTAAGGTCTCCGGGATGGCGTAAACTCGTTGTGAGCAATTCAAATGGAGAATATTTTTCATAAAGATCAAGAAACCGCTTGTATCCTTCTCCTTCAAACTCTTCAGCCGACCAAAACCAGCAACCGATAGATGGCCAGGAAGTCTTGATAACATTGTTGTTCTGGTTCGGCAATTGAACCCGCGTTGTTCGTGCAGTAACGTTTGAAGCAGTTGCAGATTTGCTGCTGTCACAACTCTCCAGCAGGAAAAGCAACGAAATTGCCGGAACGATTAAAATATTTGTGCGAGCCATCACCTCTTTTTTTGTGTAACCTGTCTCTAAAATTATTATTCATTTGCAAACTTCGGAATATTCAAACGAACTTTAATACAAAACGACACCAAGAGCATCAACGGAAAAATTGAACCCATCTGAAAACAACAGGAAACCAATCCCGATGGTTCTGCTACGTTGTGTTGTAGTACTCCTCACGGCAACAAATGCATTCACCCAGTCGTTGGATAACCTTAACCATCTGGAAGGATACCATATAAATGCCTATTATAGTAATGATTCAAAAGAGCAGGCGGAAACAATGGCAAGGCGTTGCAAACGCTCAGTTGAAATGGAACGAATAGCAGCCTGCCGCTTTTATATAGTTGCCGGGGAATAAGTGGGCTAATCTCAATACTATCGGTCATTTATATCCCAATAATTTTGGGGATTGGTCTGAAATTTTTAAAACCTGTCTGCCGGCAGGTGCCCAACCATCGCCAATACACAAACCGTTTCCACGCCCTTTTGGCGCCGCCAATACTTTTTCTATAGTCGGGCAGCGCTATTTTCAGATAGCAAAAATCATATATTTGTATTGTTCTATTTCCGGTAGGCCGGGCACGGCAAAATCGAACCGGGTGTTTATATCACGATATTCCATTTATGTTTTCCTAATTTGAATTAACCAGCCATGAAGAAGTACATCGTCACATTAGCCCTGTTTTTCTTCACATCGGTAGCAGCTGTCGCTCAACAACCCGTTAATCCGGCAACGGATTCTCTCAAAAAAATGTTAGCAGGCAATGATATTGCCGACACGCTTCGGGCAAAGCTATTACTCAATCTTGTTAAACTTAACCTGGTAACGGAATCGGATTCGGTTTTGGAAAACTGGGTGCTACAAGCCATTCGACTTTCTGAAAAACAGGATTGGAATCCCGGAAAGGCGCTGGGTTATCAACGATTGGGCGTTATCTATAGCTACCTGAGGGCGGACTATCCCACTGCCATCAAACATTATAACCATGCTTTGCAATATGCACAATCCGACAGTACACTCATCTTTGGTTCCTATGCCAATATTGCGCAGATATACTATGAAACCGGTTTGTTACAAAAGTGCTTTGAGAACTATCAAAAAGTCATCAACCTGCTACCTGCAGGCAAAAAAGGCAGCGTTGAAGAAGCACAGTTGTATGTAAATATCGCTAATGCGCTTACTGAAAATGGAAACGCAGACAGTGCACTGGCTTTATATAACAAGTATGGCGACAAAATGCTGGGAACTCCATACCACCTTGTAGTTCAGCTTAACAGGGCGCAGGTGATGAATATGCAGGAAAACTATCAGGATGCACTAAACCTCCTCGAAGTTACAGACACCAACCAGGTGAAAGATCCCGGCCCGGTACGATTTTTATACCTCGTTAACTTGTCTGCAGCCCAGGCCGGCGTGGGCAAATTACAGCCTGCGCTTGTAAACGCAAATCGTGCACTTGAACTGGCCGAATTGCTCGACAACAACAAGTTTAGAGAATATGCCTATAAAACACTCGTTACGGTTTACAAAGAAAGTGGTGACTACGCCAGAGGCATGGAAGCCATGACGAAGTATGGAAAGATCAGAGAGCAGGTGGTAAATGAGTCTAAGATCCGGGAGATTGCTTTTTTGGAATCGCAGGGTGAGTTCGACAGACAAGCTGCAATAGAAAAACTGCTCCACGAAACAGCCATTGAAAAAGAAAAAAATATAAGATACGCTACACTTGGGGGCGCCGCATTTCTATTAATCGCAGGCGCAGGATTGTTCTATGCTTTTAAAAAGCGAAAGGAAAGCCAGCAGGCAATTGAACAGTCCAGATTCAACGAGGAACTTGCCCATACCGAACTCAAGGCGCTGCGTGCCCAGATAAATCCCCATTTTCTGTTTAACTCGCTAAACTCTATTGCTAACTATATTGACAACCAGCAGGCAGGTACCGCATCGCAATACGCCACAAAATTTGCAAAACTGATGAGAATGATTTTAGAGAGTTCGGAAAAAAAAGAAGTGAGTCTTGAGGACGACCTGAAGACACTTGAGTTGTACATGCAACTGGAAGCCTTGCGTATGAACAACAGGTACAGTTATGAAATTGTAACAGACGACGGTTTAGATACGGAAACAACGATGATTCCCCCATTACTGCTTCAACCTTTTGTTGAAAACAGTATCTGGCACGGATTGGCAAAGAAAGAGGAACCGGGTAAAATTTCAGTTCGTATTACAAAAGAAGGTGAAATGATCAATTGCAGGATTGAAGATAATGGAATAGGCCGGGCAGCAAGCACCTTACATAACGATCAAAAGAAAGACAAAAAGTCGTTGGGCATGAAAATAACAGAGGCAAGAATCGCACTTATGAATAAACTCAAAAATACGAACGGCGGCGTGTACCTCACCGATCTTCCACAGGGATTAAGGGTTGAACTGAAGCTTCCTTATGAAACGAAGTTTTAATTAAAAATCCCGGCGTTTGGGACGCCGGGATCGGTTTCACTTCGTGACCCCGCAGAGACTTCCCGCCGGTTTTCCGCTTTATTCGGACAGTGTACATAAGAAAATTATCTCATGAACGAGTGGAAGTCGGCGGAGGGATAAACTTCTCGTCCTGCTTTTTTGCGAAGCAAAAAATCCCGACGATCACTCGTCGGGATTGGGTTCACTGCGTGACCCCGCAGAGACTCGAACTCTGGACCCGCTGATTAAGAGTCAGCTGCTCTACCAACTGAGCTACGGAGTCGGGAAAGGACGCAAAAGTATTAAATTCCGTTTATATTCAGAACACTGAGCGTTCAAATAGCAAATAAAATACCGTTTAAACATGCTTGCCTCATCAGGTAATAACGAACAAACCAGACACCTGATGTTGATACGAAATGATATCGCAGGTTGGAGACGTACACAACGCTATTGGGAAAACTGAAGTTGAATGCTCCCCATCCAGACGCAGTATTACAATGCAAAAGAGGGCATACATAGGTTTTCTTTACTAAATTGCGGACAACTAATGACCCAGGATACCGAAACCATAAAATTGATTGAATGCCCGCGTGATGCGATGCAGGGATTAAAACGTTTTATCCCTACAGAAAAAAAAATTGAATACATCAACAGCCTGCTTAAAGTGGGATTCGACAGTATTGATTTCGGTAGTTTTGTTTCACCCAAAGCCATCCCCCAAATGGCAGATACCGCGACAGTGATATCCGGGCTGGATGTTTCCAAAACCCATTCAAAACTACTGGCGATAGTGGCAAATGAACGCGGCGCCAAAGAAGCCCTGCAATTTGACGCCATCAGTTATCTGGGGTTTCCCTTTTCCATTTCCGAAACATTTCAACAGCGCAATACCAACAGCACTATTTCCGAATCACTTGCGAGGGTAGCAGCCATACAGGAACTTTGCGTTTGCCATAACAAGCAATTGGTCATTTACCTTTCTATGGGGTTTGGAAATCCTTACGGCGATCCTTATAACGAAGAAATTGTTTATCACTGGGCAAAAACAATACAGCAATCAGGCGTTACCGTTATCTCTTTGTCCGATACGGTAGGATTAGCAACTCCGGAACTGGTGCATCGAATTACTGCTCATGTGATTAGCGAATTACCCGATATTGAAATTGGCGTTCACCTCCATTCTGCCCCTCCACTCCGTATAAAAAAGATTGAAGCGGCATATAGTGCCGGATGTCGCCGGTTTGATGGCGCCTTAATGGGAATGGGCGGTTGCCCAATGGCAAACGACGACCTTGTTGGCAATATGGATACCGAACAAATGATTCGCTATTTTTCGAAACGCGGACTTTACAACCAAATTAATCCCGATGCGCTGCTGGAGAGTATTCGCATCGCCCACACAATTTTTCATTAACATGGCAGACTATAGGTTAGCATTACAAATACCTCCCTTTGATCAAAAAATAAATTTGCGACAACAGGTTTTTCTGTCGGGCTCCTGCTTTACCGAGCACATGACAGCCCAGCTTGCCGAACATAAATTCACCACCCTTGAAAATCCCAATGGAATTCTGTTTAATCCCGTGAGTATTGCAGAATCTATTGTTTCGTATATCGAACGGAAACAATACCACGACGAAGACCTTTTTTATTACAATGAGTTGTGGAATAGCTGGGACCATCACAGCCGGTTCTCCCATCCCGATAAACAAACTGCGCTGCAGCAAATCAATGCATCGCAGCAGTCTGCAAATACGTTTTTAAAACAGGCAGACTGGATGATCATTACTTTAGGCTCTGCATTTGTATATGAACGAACAGATCAGCTTACACCAACTGATGATTTTAAAAACAGCAAAAATCCTATAGTAGCCAATTGTCACAAAGTGCCGGTGGATAAATTCAGAAAAAAATTGCTGACCACCGAAGACGTGTTTACGGCTTTGGATAACCTGCGGTACCGTTTAATGTTGTTTAATCCAAAAATAAAACTCATCTATACGATCAGTCCGGTGCGCCATGCCAGAGACGGATTGATAGACAACAACAGGAGTAAAGCCACCCTTATTCACGCGGTGCATCATGTAGTGGAAAAGTTCGACAATCATTATTATTTCCCCGCTTACGAACTGGTTATAGACGATTTGAGAGATTACCGGTTTTATGCCGAAGACATGATCCACCCCAATTACCTGGCAACCGGCTATGTTTGGGAAAAATTTGTGGCCGCATGCGTTGATCCTTCCTGTTACGCACCAATGAAAGCCATAGAAAAAATCAATATTGCCCTGAAGCATCGCCCCTTCCATCCGTCATCCGCCGCTCATCAAAAATTTTTAAGTACCCATTTTAGTAAAGTGCAGGCATTGCAGGAACAATACCCTTACCTCAATTTCTCCAACGAACTAAAATATTTTTGCAACAGTTAAACTTCTTTTCTTAAAACCTCTAACGGTGGTGTACGCACCACAGATCTGCTGTTATATAACCCAATTGCAACCGTAAGCAAACTAATCAAAACAAACAAAACAGCCACAGGCAGAATGGAAGGACGAAAACTGCTGTCAAAGCTATATGTGGCCAAAATACTGCTTGCTACAACAGATAACAGGATGCCGGTTCCGGCCGCAAGTGCGCCTAAAAAGAAATACTCCAGAGCGGTGATCGTGAACACTTGTTTTCGGCTTGCGCCGATGGTTCTCAGTAAAACGGCTTCCTGTATGCGTTGAAATTTACTCACATATACCGATGCAATGAGAACAATTAATCCGGTAACGATACTGAACGCAGCCATAAACTTTATCACAAAACTAATTTTCTCCAATACCTCGTCCAGCACTTTAAGAATAAGACCCAGATCAATAATTGACACATTGGGAAAACGGCGTACAACGGCCTGCTGAAAAGCCGCAGAAGCATTGTTGGAAGGTACACGGGTTACCAGCACGTGAAACTGCGGTGCATCTTCAAGTACTCCCTTCGGGAACACGAGTCGAAAGTTTGTTTGCACCCGCCTCCAGTCTACCGATCGCAAACTCCCAACAATGGCTGGTATTAACGCACCCTGTACATTAAACAGCATACTATCACCAACATTCACCCGAAGAAATTTTGCGTAACGCTCCTCCAGAGAAACGTATATATCGTCTCCCGGCACGTACGGTTTTGTTGCCAACTTTCCTGCTGTTAGCGTTTCCGTGTTCGTTAGTGTATCGCGATACGTAACCCGCAATTCTCCTTCAAATGCCCTTGCGGGAATCTTCAGCAATGAATCGGCTTTTACTTCAGCGGCATTTTTTCCGTTAATCGCTTCTATACGCATGGTAACAATGGGTACATCCTGATACAGCGGTAAATGGTATTCATCTACCAGCTTTCTCACTCCGGCTTTCTGGCTGGTTTGGATATCAAACAATATCATGTTAGGCTGGTTAGTACCGGAGGTCATAGATACACGCTGCATCAATACATCCTGCATAAAATACAGCGTACTGATAAACAGCGTCCCCAATCCGATGGTCACCACCAGCACAATGGTTTGGTTATTGGGCCGATATAGATTTGCAAATCCCTGTCGCCACAAGTAACTGAAAGATGAAGGGAAAAAACGCCTGACGGTGTTGCGTAAAAGCATGGCCACTGCCGTCAGCAGCAACAACGCGGTAGAAACACCTGCTGTAAAAACAAGTGCATCTTTCCAGC
>JADZFY010000043.1 GCA_020854215.1 Chitinophagaceae bacterium
ATTTGCCGCCAGCTTCCTTCAGATTTTACCTCGCAGTAAACACCCTTGCTCTTGGCTAACGATAAGTACTGCAACTCTCGTTCGGGACTTACACCCTATAGATAAAGAACATGCCTGACACACAAAAACTCCCGTTAATCAACCGGGAGTTTTTGGGAAACAATTTAACTTCTTCGATTTCCTGTGTAGATGAGTATATATTGTGCAAGTGTAACGATGGATGCAATAGCCGCAACAACATAAGTCATGGCAGCCCACTTTAACGCATCCTTTGCCATAGGATATTCCTGAACATTAGTAACATTGGTATGCTGCAACCACGCTAATGCTCTTTTGCTGGCGTCAAATTCCACAGGCAAGGTAATCACTGAAAAAATAGTGGTGAGTGCAAATAACACAATTCCAATCAGCAATAAGGAAGGAAATACCTTAATCAACAGGATTCCGCCAATCAAAACCCACTGAACCAGCATAGAACTATACTGCACCATGGGAACCAGCCGGCTCCTTAACGTCAACCATTTATAAGCCGTGGCATGCTGAACGGCATGACCACATTCGTGAGCGGCAACAGCGGCGGCGGCAACGGAAACCCCGTTATATACGTCGGCACTGAGATTAACGGTTTTGTTTGCAGGATTATAGTGATCAGTAAGAAAACCGTTGGAAGCGTTAACCGCAACGTCATATATACCATTTTCTTTTAACATCTTTTCAGCTACTTCTCTGCCGGTTAACCCACTATTGAGACCAACTTTGCTGTACCGGGCAAATTTTCCCTTCAACTGCATGCTTACCAACATACTAATACCCACGAAAATGAGGGACACTATCCAAATTGAACCCATAAATTATTAATTTTTAAGTGTTTTAAATATAGCAAACTATCTACCATTTGCCTTTACAAGACATTAAATCCGGGAAAATTTAACGAGTATAGTCTTTTTGGCAGTCTCATTAATTTTATAAATATTCAACTGACAACTTGGCGAAGAAGGGCTTATTTTCATAAAGGGAACAAATTCTGTAAAGCTATGACAATCAATATACTATCAAGCATATTCTAACACTCCCGCAGTACAAAAAGTTATTCACAAGGGCCAAAATTAATTTTGTTATGTTTGAGCAATTTGTAATTTAGTGCAAGAATTTAATGGGTTAGTAAGTACTAAAGGGTCGGCGAAAGCCGACCTTTTAACTTTATGAAGTGTTTTTTTGTTCCGCTTCTTTCGTTCCTCAGATTTGTTTTCGAATTACTTACCTCGTATCGCTTCCTGTAAATCTTATTTATCTTTAGCGCATGAGCAAAATAAAAACCGCATTCTTTTGCAGCAACTGTGGTTATGAATCTACAAAGTGGACAGGCAAATGTCCGTCATGCAATGAGTGGAATACATTTGTTGAAGAACTGATTGAAAAGCCTTCTAAGAATTACAGGAGCTGGAAAGAAAACGGTACGAAGGAAAGAGAAGTAAAAACAATTCCACTGCATGAAGTAACCGCAACAGAAGAAAGGAGAATCATTACACCCGACGGAGAACTGAACAGAATATTAGGTGGTGGCATCGTTAGTGGCAGTCTGGTACTGGTAGCCGGAGAGCCTGGCATTGGTAAATCAACTTTATTTTTACAAAATGGACTGATGCTTCACGACATGGTTACCTTGTATATTAGTGGTGAAGAAAGCGAGCAACAAATAAAAATGCGGGCCGACCGGCTCGGTATTAAGAATGAAAATTTTTATCTGCTCACCGAAACCTCAACGCAAAACATCTTCCAGGAAATAAAAAAATTAAACCCACAGTTAATAATTGTTGATTCCATACAAACACTCTTATCACCATATATTGAATCGTCTGCCGGAAGCGTTTCACAAATCAGGGAATGTGCTGCTGAATTTCAACGATTTGCTAAAGAAACGAATACACCTGTTTTTTTAATCGGACATATCACCAAGGATGGAAGTATTGCCGGACCTAAGATTCTTGAACACATGGTTGATACAGTGCTTCAGTTTGAAGGCGACCAGCATTATGCATACCGAATTTTGCGCACCCTTAAAAATCGTTTCGGATCCACTTCCGAACTGGGGATTTATGAAATGACCGGAGCAGGTATGCGTCCGGTTTCAAATCCGTCCGAAATATTGATAACCCAAAAAGAAGACCTGTTAAGCGGAATTGCTATTGCTGCCACACTCGAAGGGCAACGTCCCTTGTTGGTGGAAGTACAGGCGCTGGTTACCCAATCTGTTTACGGCACTCCCCAACGTACAAGCAGCGGATTTGATTTACGCAGATTGCAACTGCTGTTAGCGGTGCTGGAGAAACGAGGGGGTTTTCATTTTGGAATGAAAGACGTATTTGTAAATATTGCCGGCGGCCTGAAGGTGGAAGATCCTTCATTAGACCTGGCGATGGTAGCTGCCTTGTTAAGCTCCTATGAAGATATACCGCTTCCAAAACAAACTGTATTTGCGGGTGAAGTAGGATTGAGTGGTGAGATCAGAGCGGTAAACCGGATTGACCAGCGGGTGGCAGAAGCAGAAAAGCTGGGCTTTGAAAAAATAATACTCAGCAAATACAATCAAAAAGGGTTAAGTAAACAGGCATATCAAATTGAATTGGTCACGATGAGCAGAGTAGATGAGTTGTATTCTTATTTCTTTTAACGAACAGGCACTTGATAAAAAACGCTTTTCATAGTATTGCGCACCTGTTATTCCCGCAACTCTGCTGCGGATGCGGAAGTGATCTTATCAATGGGAACCACCGGATATGCCTGAAATGTTTTCAGCAATTACCGGCAACCGGTTTTGCATCCATGGCGGATAACCCCGTTGAAAAATCATTGTGGGGAAGGCTCCTGTGCAACAGCGCCATGAGCCAGTTTTATTTTAACAAAGATTCTTTGTTGCAACACCTTATTCACCAGTTTAAATATAAAGGTGATAAGGAATTAGCCTATTATTTCGGAACACTGATGGGCGAAACCCTGCAGGCTTCATCAAGGTTTCAGCAACCGGACCTGCTAATACCCATGCCCCTGTTTGCCGACAAAGAACATAAAAGAGGGTACAATCAGGCGGCAGTGTTATGCGAAGGTATTGCGGTTGTTTTGCAACTACCGGTGTTAACACAGGCTGTTACCCGTACCCGTTACACAACAACCCAAACTTATAAAACACGCATGGAGCGATGGAAAAATGTTGAAGGCGTATTTGCTTGCTCCGGAAAACCGGAGTTTCAGAAAAAGAAAATACTTCTGGTAGATGACGTGCTAACAACCGGTGCTACTATGGAAGCTTGCGGCAATGCAATTCTGGAGGATGCACCGGATGTTCAGTTAAGTATTGCAACACTGGCCTATGCGGCTACCTAATGCTGTAACAAACAAAAATGAAAAGACGATTTATTGGTATATCGCTGTTTATTGTGCTGTTAAGTATTCTTTCCTGTAAAAAGCAAACAACTATTACAGATAAGGACGCTGAATTAACCATTACAGCCGACACCCTGCGGTTCGATACAGTGTTTACCTCTGTAGGATCGGTCACCCAGTATTTTAGCATCATCAATACCAATGCGCAAAAACTCACATTAAGCAGTATCAGGCTGATGGGGGGAGAAAATTCTGCTTATAGGATGATTGTGGATGGTATTGCAGCGCCACAGGTAAGTAATGTAGATATTAATGCCGGCGACAGCATTTTTATTTTTGTTTCCGTTACGATTGACCCCACGGCAACAGACCTTCCGTTTGTTGTAGAAGACAGCATTCAGGTGAGTTTTAATGGCAATTACAAAAATATTCACCTTCAGGCCTACGGGCAAAATGCCCATTTTATCCATAAGCAGTTTATTGATAAAGATACCACGTGGAATAACACCTTGCCCTATGTGATATTTGGTGGCGTGCAAATTGCGCCAAACAAAACACTTACTATTGAAAAAGGCTGCCGTATTTTTTTGCATGCCGATGCTCCTTTTATAGTAGATGGCACCCTGAATGTAAACGGAACCCTTAATCAGCCGGTTAGTTTTCAAGGTACCCGACTGGACAAGGTTTACCGCGACCTCCCTTCATCGTGGCCGGGAATTTATTTCAGACAAACCAGCCAAGATAATATCATAAAATATGGTATTGTAAAAAATGCTTACCAGGGGGTGGTAAGCATTGGGCCCTCCGCCACACCGTCGCCTAAGCTACGGTTACAGGAGTGCATTATTGATAATATTTATGATGCCGGAATTATGTCCGCCGGCTCTGCAATAACCGCAGTTAACTGCCTGATAAGTAACTGCGGATCTAATATCGTGATCCATTCGGGCGGTAAATATGATTTCACGTATTGTACCATCGTGAGTTACGATAATAAATTTATCAGCCACAAAAAGCCGGTATTAACGCTGAGTAATACGGATGAAGCAGGTAACAACTACGACCTGCAGGCCCTTTTTAAAAACTGCATCGTATGGGCAGGAGGCAACAATGTTGCCCAGGAGGTTTTTACCCCATCCAGCAACACCTCTGTATTTGATGTTACATTTGATCATGTACTGTACAAAGCGAAAGAATCGCCAACGAATATCGAATTCATAAACAGCATGGCAAATCAGGACCCCGCTTTTGACAGTGTAAATACCGACAAGTATTACTTCGACTTCCGTATCGGAAAAAATCCTTCCCCGGCAATAGGAACAGGTGCCGCTGTTGCCGTGAGTACCGATTTAGACGGCAGAACAAGAACCGGCAATGCTGACTTAGGGTGTTATACAAAACATTAACACCCGGTTCGGCTTTTTTTAACCAAATTTGTACAACACTCAAATTCACCGTAGTATGATACGCCTAATATTACTCTCGCTCAGTTTTGTAGCTGCTTCTTCTATTTATGATTTTAAAGTGAACGGTTTGGAAGGTGGCACAATTGACTTCTCCCAATATAAAGGAAAAAAAATTCTAATTGTCAATACCGCTTCCAAATGCGGGTTCACACCACAATACAAAGACCTGGAACAATTGTATGAACAGCACAAAGACAAGCTGGTAATCGTAGGATTTCCGGCCAACAATTTCATGCACCAGGAACCAGGCACCAATGCAGAGATAAAAGAATTTTGTGAAAAAAATTACGGAGTATCGTTCCCCATGTCCGCGAAGGTGTCTGTGAAAGGAAAAGATATTCATCCGCTATTCAAATACCTGAACAGCGAGGCGAAAAAAATGGGAATTGATAACCCGATAAAATGGAATTTTACCAAGTTTCTAATAGATGAAAACGGAAAGCTGGTGGCAGTTTTCCCCAGCCAGGTTAATCCCATGAGCGAAGAAGTATTAAAGTACCTCAACTGAGGTAGTATTGACAAGAAAGTTTGGAAATGCCCGTATGCGTGAGCGTACGGGTGTTTTATTTTACGCAATCGGTTGATATGAATTTTTTAAACCGCTTGTGCTAACTTGAAATTAAATCGTCGGGAATGTTTACAATAGACAAATATCAACAGGATGGATTTGCACAAGTACTACTAACAGACCACAATACACGAACATCGGTGGCTATCGTTCCCGACTGCGGAGCCATGCTGCACGCGTTTCGTGTATGGGATGGAGATGAGGTTCTGAATATTATTGACAGCTACAACAGCAAATCAGAATTTGACGAATTGGCTGAAGCTAACGGATTCAAAGGATTAAAGCTTTCCCCCTTTCCCTGTCGGATTCCCGGTGGATTGTATCGTTTTAACAACCACGACTTTCAATTGACGAATACTTTGCGTAATGGGGCTGCAATACACGGTTTGCTTTACCGGCAATCATTTCAGATTATTCAGGAGCAGGTATCGGGCAATTCGGCAATCCTCACTTTGTTACACGAATACAGAAACACCGATAAAGGGTATCCCTTTGCATATAGCTGTTTAGTGGAATATCGGCTGGAGGCTAATAACACGTTACAGATTTCAACTCAAATTACAAATAACAGCACTACAGCTATGCCATTGGCAGACGGGTGGCACCCGTATTTTACGCTGGGCAAACGGGTAGACGGCCTCGAACTCCAGTTTCAGGCAAGGGAGATACTCGAGTTTGTTGATCTTATACCTACGGGGAAGACATATCCTTATTCTTTGTTTTCCTCACCCAAACAAATTGGAGAAATAGCGTTAGACAATTCCTATCTGCTGGACTTTGCTCAATCTCAACCACTCTGTGTATTGCGCAATCCGGCTTCCGGATGGCAACTCTCCATTCAGCCGGAAAACAGCTATCCGTATTTACAAATTTATATTCCTCCTCACCGCAATAGTATCGCTATTGAAAATCTAAGCGCACCACCCGATTCATTTAATAATGGAATCGGACTTGTTGTCCTGCAGCCGGGTGCCGCCACGCGCTTTGTTACCCAATACACTGTTGAGAGAAAATAAAAATACCTGTATTTTGCAGGCAGTGAACAACAACCGTTAATTGTCATCATAATGTCAATTAAAATAATAAAAGTAATAAAATACTTTTATTTAAAAATTGCATAGCTTTGCGTCATCAATTCAATTTAAAAAGCGCACAGCTATGGACACGATTACAGAAAACATTCTCAATGTAACCCTACTGGAACCCCGGCAAAAACACCCCACCATTTTTGCCCGTTTCGATGAATTAGAAGAAGGTGAAGTTCTTACCATTCATAACGACCATGATCCAAAACCTCTGTACTATCAACTGATTGGCCAAAGAGGAAATATTTTTACCTGGGAATACCTTGAAGAAGGACCAGTATGGTGGAAAATCCGAATCCAGAAAAAAATTACCGGTGAAGGGGCAGAAACGCTTGGAGAAATTGCTACAAAAGATTTGCGCAAGGCCGAGGTATTCAAAAAATACGGACTCGATTTTTGTTGTGGTGGTAAAAAAACAGTAAAAGAAGCCTGCGCCGAAAAAGGAATAGACGTTGCTCAGGTAGAGAGAGAATTACAGGAAGCAGACAAAAATCCTACTACGCGTCCGTTACCGTATAATGATTGGGGTCTTGATTTTTTAGCTGATTATATTGTAAACACACATCACAGTTATGTACGCAAATCACTACCGGATTTAAGAGGGTATGCTTTAAAAGTAGCTCAAGTACATGGCGATCGCCATCCTGAACTCATCCCTATCTACAAATTGGTAGAAGAAGTGAACAAGGAAATGACGGAACACCAGGTTAAGGAAGAAAAAATTCTATTCCCGTTTATTAAAGAACTGGTACATGCAAAAGACAGAAGCCAGTCGCCAAGTGTTGCACAGTTTGGCAGTGTTGAAAACCCCATCCATATGATGGAGGATGAGCATGAGCATGTTGGCAAATGCATGGAAGATATCAGAACGTTGAGCAATAACTATACTTTGCCGGGAGACGCTTGTGCAAGCTACAGCCTGCTTTTTAAGATGCTGAACGATTTTGAAGAAGACCTCCATATTCACATCCATCTTGAAAATAATATCCTGTTTCCCAAAGCCATTGCATTGGAGAAGGACTTAAATCCATGAAGAGCCCTAACCACCTGAGCCGCTGTCAAACCTGTGATGTATTTTTCAATGAGTATTTTGGTTTGGTTTCTCCGTTTGAAATATATGTCCGGGTTTGACTTTGCGGTAACTTAAAGGAATAAAAAGCAGCTGGCACCAGGCTATTGTTTGCGCTGTTGAATGGAATTGTGGAACATAAAAGGAAGACAATATTTTTTGGCTGTCCTCACAAGCAATAAGTCATTGCTGTTTTTGCCAATTTATCCACGCTGTGAGTTGAAAACCTTACGCGAGCTAATTACCGGAAACCAGTGAGGTTGAGGTATATGTCAATCTTTTTTCCGTCGGATGGGAAATGTACTTGTGGAACTCAATTTCAGTAGGCGTCTTACTAAATGAAAAGTGGCAAATGGAGCAAAAAAATGAATTATACTGAACAAACACCAATCATTTGATTGTGCGTGATCATATAGTAACTTCGACCCATCACCGCATTTGATCATCCAATCTCCAGTCAGAAACACAAAATCGTACAGAATGAAAAAGTCAATTTTGGTTTTCCTACTCGCAGGTTTCTTGTGGGCATGCAATTCCGGAAATCCTGCGAATAACGCCGAAACTACTGTGCCCGCCGAAACTCATGCACATGATGCGACGCTATCCCTGAATAACGGGCAAAAGTGGAAGGCTGATGCTGCTACAAATGACAACGTGGTAGACCTGCGTACCATTGCTCAAAACTTTTCTGCTATGCCACATACGGAACTTTCCGATTACCAGATTTTGAACAACGACCTCCAAAAAGGATTGGATACAATGATCAAAGAATGTAAGATGCAGGGACCCGATCATGACGCTTTGCACGTTTGGCTTGAACCTTTGATCAAAGACGTAGGTGATTTAAAAAAGGCCGGCGATATAACTTCTGCTGGAAAAACATTCCAATCCATAACAGAAAGGCTTGAAGTATATAACCAATACTTTGAATAATGGTCATCAATTCCGGAACCAAAATAGCGGCTATTTTAAAACATAATCCTGCCGCACTGGATGCTATCATTGCCATTAGTCCAAAATTTGAAAAACTGCGCAACCCTTTTCTTCGAAAAGTAATGGCGGGCAGGACAAGTATTTCCATGGCCGCAAAAGTTGGCGGTTGCAAAGTTGAAGACTTCTTTAACCGACTCAAGCCTCTTGGATTTGATATTGACACGGGCAAAGCCATAATAGACGAGGAGAAAAAGCCTTTGCCTCCCTTCATAGTTGCGCTAAAAAAGGAACAAATTATCGAACTGGATGTTCGTCCGGTAATTGCCGCAGGGCAAGATCCGCTAAGCATTATAGTAAAAGAAGTAAATGCAATACAGCCGGGGCAGGTACTTAAAATCACTAATTCGTTTGAGCCTACACCGTTGATGGTACTGCTGGAAAAACAGGGCTTTTCTTCCTATGCTGATGCTATCCGGGATGACTGGGTAGAAACGTATTTTTATAAAAGCAGCGCAATTGAACTTACTACCCGTGAAACGACCACCGATAAAAGCAACGGGTGGGATGAAATACTGAAGCAATACGAAAACCATATTACAACCATTGATGTACGCCAGCTGGAGATGCCTGGGCCGATGATGACAATTTTGGAATCGTTGGAAACCTTACCTGAAAACATGCTATTGTATGTTTATCATAAACGCATCCCCGTTTTCCTGTTGCCTGAACTGGCCGACAGAAAATTTGGCTACCGTATTAAAGAAATCAGTGATGGTGAAGTTCATCTGTTAATCTTTAAAGAGTAAACTATGTTGGGAGCATCTCTGGGTACAGATCCAATTAAGACTACTTCGTATAAAGTGGTGCTACCCTTTTATACATATGCTGCTCTTGCTTTTTTAGCTGCTACACTCCTTTTACTGTTTTCCGCACCCGCTTTTGGCCGGCATTATTTTCATCCCCACGTATTAGCAGTTACCCATACTATGGCTTTAGGTTGGGGTACTATGGTAATCTTAGGCGCCAGCCATCAATTGGTACCTGTACTTATTGAGGGGAAACTATACAGCAATACCCTGGCCTACATTTCATTTGCACTTGCCGCCGTGGGCATACCGTTGTTAGTGTATGCTTTTTATACGTTTAACATGAACTGGATGGCACGACGCGGTGGCGAACTGGTGATAGATGCAGTCGTGATCTACTTGATCAATCTGGGTATTAGCATGGCAAAGTCAAAATCGGAAAATGTGCATGCTGTATTCGTTTTTACTGCAGGTTTATGGTTGCTGATAACTACGATAGTGGGGTTGCTACTGGTATATAACTTTTCTATGCCCATGTTTGCAGAAGATTCGCTTCACTATCTTTCTTTACACGCCCATATGGGAATTATTGGCTGGTTTTTACTGCTAATTATTGGTGTGGGATCGCGTTTGATTCCAATGTTCCTGATTTCGAAATACACTAATTCCAAATTGCTGTGGTGGGTATATGCAATGATCAATACGGGCTTGGTTGGGTTTGTGTTTATGTTCGTGTATTCGCCTCCAACCTATTTTTATTTATTGCCTGTGGCTGCCATTAGCGCCGCATTATTATTGTTTGGGAATTACTGTCGGATGGCGTACAGGCAGCGTTTACGCAAGAAGGTTGATGAACAGGTAAAAATATCGGTTCTCTCGGTGATGATGATGGCGTTACCGGTCATCCTGCTTATTATCATCATTATTTCTCTTTGGGCGATTGGAGAAAATACCAGACTGGTACTCGCATACGGCTTTACAATTTTCTTTGGATGGATTACTGCCATTATCCTGGGTATGACATTCAAAACACTTCCCTTTATTATTTGGAACAAAATCTATCATAAAAAAGCAGGTTTAGGTAAAACGCCCAATCCCAAAGACCTGTTTAGCAATACTGTTTTTGTTAGAATGGCAGTTTTTTACCTGTCTGGTTTTGTTTTGTTCATAGCCGGAATATTATCGTCAATGGTGGTGGTGCTGCAAATTGGTGCCCTTGTTCTGTTACTGGCAGCCGGACTATACAACTTTAATGTACTAAAATTATTACTGCACAAACCTGTAATACAATGAGCGTAACTACTAACAACAGTATTAAATCAACAATTGCCATGGCAGCACTGCACAGTGTTATTGATCCGGAAATTGGATTAAATGTTGCGGATCTCGGGTTGATCTACAATCTCGACTTTGACGAAGCGGGGAAGAAAATTACCACCACAATGACGCTCACCACCCAGTTCTGCCCTATGGGTGAATCAATCGTTGACGGAGTAACGCAGGCGATGCAGCAAACTTTTCCCGACGACACGATACAGGTTGATTTGATTTTTGATCCCCCATGGAGTTACGATTTAATATCCGAGGAAGGGCGTGAATTTTTAAATAGATAGCACATGTTGAGTCACACCTGCAAAACAGCGATCAAAGCAGTTATTTACCTCGCTTCCAAACATGATACCCGCACCAATGCGGGTATTAAGGAAATTGCCGACTATATTGATGCCAGTGAGCACACTGTAGGCAAGCTGTTGCAAACCCTGGTAAAGCAAAATATTGTAAACAGTGTCAAGGGTCCATCCGGAGGTTTTAACATCTCCCCGGAACAACTGCAGCAACCTATAATTAACATCGTGTCTTCAATTGACGGAGACCAGGTGTTTAAGGAATGCGGATTGGGTTTAAGCAGATGCTCCTCTGCACATCCCTGCCCCATACATGACGAGTATAAGGTAGCCCGAAACCTGATTGAAGAGCTTTTTGCTACCAATAAAATCTGCGACTTATGTAAACCTGTGAGTAGTGGGGCTGCCTATCTGTTTGGATAGTGCAAGTTTATACCTCGTTTCCCAGGCCTGTTTGCCCCTTTTTTCCATTCACTTAACGACGTTTGCAGTCATTTCACCGAAGAATGCGGAAGGGTCATCGAAATCACTCTTTTAAAACCGCTGTGGCTTTTAATTTTACACCCATGCCCTACCCGGTATTTCCCCACTGCAATTGAAAAATAACAGGAGGGAATAGACAATGTAACCGGATAGAAAAATTCAATACTTATAAAAATGACCTATTCATGCAGGGAAAGAAAATTCTAATTACGGTTTTGATGGTGCTTTCGCTGGTACTCGTTCTCCTTATCGCCATCCCCATGCGCCGCACCTATAATGCAGAGGTTGTGGTGAATTCGGATGAGTTGATTACCTATCGCACCCTGCAGGATACCACTAACTGGGACAAATGGTATTTCGATCCGGAATTGCCCAAACCCCGGCCGACATTTATGCAAATGACAGCAGCAAAAAAAACTCAGGTTTTCGATTATGTGCTGAAGGATCAAAACGGATATGAAAAGGCAGGGCAGATAAAGGTATCCAAAAAAGACCGCTGGAGTATGCGCATTGACTGGTCAGAAGAGTTCACCTTCAGGACGAATATCTTTAAAAAACTCCATCTGTTGTTTAATCCGTCTGAATACAGGGCCACTTTTCTTGAAAATATGGTTCATTTTAAGGGAAACATCGAGCATCCCGAAAACATCTTCGGTGGCTTAACCTTTAATCGGGTAATCGTACCTGCGGGAAACCTCATTAAGATTTCAGATACCATATCATTACAAGCGCTAAGTGAAGAGATCGGTATTCTGTACAACCGCCTTACTACTCAATTGCCGGTTGGTGAAATTAAAAATCCGGGTACATTCCTTAGCCAACACGAAACACTGAACGATACCACCGCTGTTTTATCTGTAGCCGTTGAAATAACTGATGCAAAATCTGACATAAAAGAACCCTTTGAGTTATTAGAGATGGATGCCCATCCCGCCGTTGTCATTCAAACGCAAAAGCCGTATACGGAGATGGAGGATGACATTACCATTATGTACAGATGGTTAAAGAAAAATGATAAGCGTCCGGCAACCGGGTACTGGATTAGACATAGTCCATCTACCGATATTGCCCAAACATCCACCCGCAGCAACCTTACCATCATTCAGGAAGTATATTCAATAAAATAAC
>JADZFY010000044.1 GCA_020854215.1 Chitinophagaceae bacterium
GTACTAATTTGTGCCTGGTCGTGTTCATCGGTTTTCACCGTGTAACTGCTGTAAAATTTTTCAACAGATGCCAGTGCATCCTTTAAATGAAAATTGCGGCGAACATAAGCCGGCACAGTTTCAAACTCATTGTTTCCGTCGGACGCATTCACGTTGTATGACAAGTTGCGCAACTTGTTTAAACGCTCTGCTGCCCGGCGTTTTTGATCTTCGTCCTCGTCCTGCGTCGCAGGTTCCTCGGCCGAATAGCTTTCGCCTGGAGTTGATCGTGCCACAGACTCGTTCGCCGCATCGGAATCTTTAATCACCATCCGCATTTCATTTATCTTCCCGTCGGTTAATGCATTACTCTGCAGCGATGATGGTTTTTCATCAGGGTCATTCGTTTTGGATTGAGATAAACCAGGTTCCTCAGCATAGATGTTGGATGGCTTTGATAAATAACCACCTGACGTCGGGGTGGTGCTAGCGTCTTTATGTAATAATGTTATGTTATTAACCGGTGAACGATCTTGTTCTGTGCCTAAAGGTTGCTGATAAGTGTTGGTTTCAATGGTGTTGGGTAGTGATGAAGGTAAGGAAGTTATTGATAAATTCAGGATTTCTTTTTCTTCATTTTTTATTTTTTCGATGGATGGAACACAGGTGCTCACATCTGTAATCTGCCTTGTTTGTTCTACTTCAACCATTTGGGGGGCCATGGGGTCGGCAATCACTTCTTTTATGGCCACCGGTGGTTGTTTTGTTTCAGCTCCGCCAAGCGTAAGGATGATTTTTTCCTCTTTGGGTTGCTCCTTTATTTCGGTAGGGAGTTTGGCGCTCACTTTATTTTCAAATCCGGTGGCAATCAGTGTAATACCAATTTTATCACCCAGCGAGTTGTCGTAACCCAATCCCATAATTACGTTGGTATGCTCGCCTGCCTGGCTCAGCAGATAGTTCTGAATCGTATCTACTTCATCCATCGTAAACTCTGTATCGCCTTCGGCTGAATTGATATTAATCAGAATCCATTTAGCTCCACTAATGTCATTGTCGTTCAGCAATGGTGAGTTAATGGCATCCTGTATGGCTTTTTGTGCGCGGCTTTCTCCGTCTGCCGTTGCACTGCCCAGTATGGCTACGCCGCCATCCCGCATAACGGTACATACGTCGGCAAAGTCCACGTTGATTTGTCCTGTTGTATTAATCACATCTGTAATACACTTTGCTGCAGTTGCCAGTACATTGTCTGCTTTTGAAAAAGCAGCACGCATGGTAAGGTTGCCGTATTGGTGCCGCATTTTATCGTTGCTGATTACCAGTAATGTATCAACATAGTCCTTCAGTTTTTCTATACCCTCTTCTGCCTGTGCCAAACGCTTTTTGCCTTCATAGGCGAAGGGTGTAGTTACGATACCCACGGTAAGGATGCCCAGGTCTTTACATATTTTGGCTAATATAGGCGCTCCGCCGGTGCCGGTTCCGCCACCCATGCCGGCGGTGATAAAGGCCATTTTGGTATTTACTTCCAGAATACGCCTGATTTCTTCGAGGCTCTCTTCGGTAGCCTGTCTTCCGATGTCAGGATTGGCGCCTGCACCCAATCCCTGCGTAAGAGTGGGGCCCAGTTGCACTTTGTTGGGCACTTTGCTTAATGCCAGTGCCTGTGCATCGGTATTGCAGATAATAAAGTTGACACCATCAATGTTCTGGCTAAACATGTAGTTCACTGCGTTGCTTCCTCCGCCTCCAACGCCAATTACTTTAATAATGGAGGACTGCTCTTTCGGCAAATCAAAGTGTATCATAATAACGGTTAATTTAATCTTATCAGTGCTTTACTAAATAAGAGTTGTGAAATAATGGGTGGTTCGTATGTTTAAATATTTTTTAATGATATGGTGTTTTTTAGCGTTGCATGCTGTTGTGTTTTTACGTTGCCGGTATACAATTATTTCAGTTGTTCATCTCCTTCCTCCTTGAATAGTTCTATTAGTCCTCCTTTGATAGAGTCCATGAATTCTTTCAAACTTTTGGAGCGTTTTTTGGTTTTTTCGGCTCCGATGCCTTTTTCTTTTTTCTTTGTTTTGCGTGGATTATTCTCTTCTGCAATTTCTTCGGATTGTGCAGGGGCGTTGTGTTTTTCCTTATTCAAAGAGTTTTCGTACACATTGTATCCTTTCAGAATAAGACCAATACAGGTAGCATACATCGGTTTGGTAAGTTCTTCAATATGCCCGGAGGCGAGATGTTCATTCGGAAACCCAATGCGTGCATCAAGCCCTGTAATATACTCGGTGAGTTGGATGAGGTGTTTGAGTTGAGAGCCACCGCCGGTTAAGATAATGCCACCATTGAGCATTTTATTTTCCAATCCAACCTGCTTCAAATGATAGGATACAAAGTCGAGTATCTCACTCATTCGTGCCTGAATAATTCCGGCAAGATTTTTAACACTGATCTCCTTGGGAGTCATACCCCGTAATCCGGGTATTGTGATGAAAGCATTCCCCTGGGCTTCATCCACCAGAGCGCTCCCAAACTGCACTTTCATTTGTTCTGCCTGCGTTTTCAATACTCCCAATCCCGTCTTGATATCATTCGTGATGTTTTCTCCGCCGAACGGTATAACCGCAGTGTGTTTAAGGATGCCTTCGTAAAATACTGCCAGGTCGGTGGTTCCGCCTCCAATGTCAACGATCACCACGCCTGCTTCCAGATCCTGCTCGCACATCACCGCAGCAGCGGAGGCCAGTGGTTGCAAAACCAGATCTTTGATGGCGAGGGACGATTTTTCGACACTCCGGTTGATGTTGCGGATCGCATTTCTGTCACCGGTAATGATATGAAAGTTGGCACCCACTTTAACGCCGCTGTAACCAATGGGGTTGGTAATATTTTGGAAATTATCCACCGTAAATTCCTGCGGTATTACATCAATGATCTGATCACCTGCGGGGATATAGGTTTTATATTGGTTGTAGATCAACTGGTCAATCTCCGTTTGGGCAATTTCCTCATCCGTATTGTGCCGAACAATGTCGCCACGTGTTTGCAAACTCTTGATATGATGCCCTGCAATGCCTACATACACTTCATTGATTTCGAGATTTGGATTGGAAGCGTAACAGTTTTCAAGAGCAGCCTGAATGGCCTTAATGGTTTGATCAATATTGAGTACCATGCCATGTTGTACGCCGTTGCTGTTGGCCCTGCCAAAACCTAATATTTCTAATTTGCCATACTCGTTTTTTCGCCCGGCAATGGCGGCGATTTTGGTGGTTCCGATATCCAGTCCTACAATAATGGGTTGTTCAGTGTTCATGGTGGTTGGTTTATTGCGTTTCGTGACGATTATTGTTTTCTAATGGTTTTGTAAGGATAATATTCCGGGTTGTATCTTTTCTTGTAGCTACAACCTGTCCTTTATACTGCACATTGATGATTGAATAAGTGTTCCATCCTAATTTCGATAGCACCTCTTTATAAAAAATATACAGTTTTCTGAATTTTTGCTCCAGGTTGTATCCATCGCCTAATACAATCACATGGTCTCCAAGTTGCGGGGAGAGTTCAAAGGTTTGTTGCGGCGTAACATTTACCTGTTCAATTTGTGCGAGCCAAAACGGATCGGCAGAAATGTATTCGCTGATGTATTTAATCTGAAGCAGAACAGCGCTATCAGCCTTGTTCCATTTTGTTTTATCCAGCGGACAATGAGTAAAGACCGGGACATTGGCGGAGAATCGTGTACTCAATGGCAGCCGCACAAAATCCTTATCTATATAAAAGCTGTTGTTAGCTATTGTAAAAATTCTTGCCATCGGTTCACGTTCTTTAATCTTAACCTGCAATACTTCATTGTTGTCAAAGAACAACTCCGCATTTTCAATCCATATATTTCCTTTCAGTGTATGTTCCATTTTACGGAGGTTAAATTCCGCCAGCTTTTTCCCCTGCATATCCGGCATCATGTGGGTAAGCATTCCCCGGATATCATTTTTGTCTGCAAAGAGATTGTTTTTCACCTCCCTGATTTCTATCTCCACACCGGTGCATCGTTTGTCCTCACGTTTAAGCATAGCAGCAATGAGCAGCGTAACCAACGTTATGCCTGCAGCTACCCAAATTGTGGCAGCAATAAACCTCCATATTTTTCTTCTGCTCAAACGCATATTGTTACCTGCATGCTTTTAATTCACCATTCGGCCCACCTATCACTTACCCCTTTATATCCTCCAGTATCTCCTTAATGGGTTGTACCAGTTTATCAATGTCGCCCGCCCCTGCGGTGATCAGGAGCAGGTTGTTGTTTTGACTCGTTTCTGTCTTTATTCGGTTCAGTAATTCTTCTTTGGTCATCATCGCCTTGTGTTCACGCTTCATTTGATCAAATATCAGTTTGCTGCTAACGCCTTCAAGTGGTAACTCTCTGGCGGGATACACCGGTAACAGAAAAACCTCATCGGCGAGGTCAAGACTGGCAGCAAATTCCGTAGCGAAATCCCTGGTGCGGCTGAACAGGTGCGGCTGAAATACAACAGTGCACTTTTTGTTTGCAAACAACTGTTTTGCACTTTTGATCAATGCCTCCAGTTCTGCGGGGTGATGGGCGTAATCATCCACATACACTATTCCATTAATGGCGCCTGGCGGTATGATGTATTCGAACCGGCGTTTCACTCCTTTAAAATCTGCAACCGCCGCTTTTATTTTTTCTTCCTCAATACCCAGGTGCTTTGCAATGGTAATGGCCGCAATTGCATTTTCTATGTTATGCAGTCCACCCATGTGGAGCACCACGTTATGCAGTGTTCCGTAAGGCGTATGGACATCGAATGCATAGCTTCCATTCTGACTGGTGATATTTTTCGCGAATGCATTTGCCTGCGTATGCTGAAGGGTATAAGTAATGTGGTGATCTGCTTTCAGGGAAGAAGATTTTTTTAATCCCCATTTGCTGATCAGCGCTCCTCCCTTTTTTACTTTCGCTGAGAAGTCAACAAAAGCCTGCTGCATTGCTTCCTCTGTGCCATAGATGTCGAGATGGTCGGCATCCATCGCACTGATTACCGCAATATCCGGATGGAGTTTTAAGAAACTCCTGTCGTATTCATCGGCTTCTGCAACACAAACATTTTTTTCGCTACTCCAGAAATTACTGTTGTAATTAGCTGCAATGCCTCCGAGGAACGCATTACAGCCATAGCCGGAATGGCGCAGCAGGTGAGCCGTCATCGTGGTAATGGTGGTTTTACCATGGGTTCCGGCAACACATATATTAAAGGAGTTTTTGGTTATTTCTCCCAACACATCACTGCGCTTCAACAAGGGGTAACCGTTTTCGCGATAATAGGATAAGCCCATATGTTCTTTGGGAACAGCGGGAGTATATACAATAAGCTCGGCCGTTTTTGAAATATTACTTTCATCATCGGTGTAGTGAACGGCTATTCCCTCGCTAATCAGTTGTTGGGTAAGCGCGGTTTCTGTTTTGTCATATCCACTCACTTTTTTTCCCGCAGCATTAAAATAACGGGCCAAAGCACTCATGCCTATTCCGCCGATACCAATAAAGTAAACTTCCTTTATGTCGTTTAATGCTTTCATGTTCTGCTTCGTCGCGTACTCAATTTTTTTCGATATTCAATTACCCATAAATTTTAAAATAGCTTCCGCTATCATTTCATCCGCGTTCGTGATAGCTAATCCGGCAATATTGTTTTTTAATTGTTGCCTTTGTTCATCATGCTGTGCCAATGCAATTGCCTTTGCCACCAATAATTGTTGAACTTCACTATCTTTCACCATCAGTGCTGCCTGTTTCTCCACCAGGCGGGTGGCATTAACCGTTTGATGATCCTCTGCAGCAAAAGGGAACGGAACAAAAATTACCGCCTGTTGGGTAACACACAGTTCAGCTACCGACATAGCACCTGATCTGGATATTACTACATCTGCTGCCGCAAAAGCATTTTCCATCCCCGTGATAAAATCATTGCTCCATATATTCCTCCTTCCATCGGTTAATTTTTTTGCCTGTTCTACAAACCCTTTGCCCGTTTGCCATATGAGCTGCATGTTGTGCTGTTCAAATTCATTAATGTGCATGGCGATGGCTTCGTTCACCGATCTGGCGCCCAAACTTCCACCGGTTACCAGGATCGTTTTCTTTTGAGGATCCAGTCCGAAATGCCGGATTCCTTCTTCCCTGGTTATGTGTCGCTGTACGATGCTATCCCTAACGGGATTGCCGGTAACTCTTATCTTATCGGCAGGGAAGAAATTTTCCATACCATCACTGCCGGTAAAAATTAAAGCGGCCCTTTTACTTAGCAATATATTCGACTTGCCTGCAAATGAATTGGCTTCATGAATAAAGCTGAGGATACCCTTCTGTTGCGCGTACCGCAGCACGGGAAAGCTGGAGTATCCTCCTACGCCGATTACCGCATCGGGTTTAAACCGGTTTACAATTTGCCTAACCTGCCAGAAGCTTTTTATGAGCTTGAATGGCAAGCCGATATTTTTGATCAAAGAACTCCTGTTGAATCCCGCAATATCCAGCCCTTCAATGGGATAGCCCGCCTGGGGTACTTTTTCCATTTCCATTTTTCCTTTCGCCCCTACAAACAACACGGATATGGAATTATCCGCTTTCTTCAACGCATTGGCAATAGCGATGGCGGGGAATATATGCCCTCCGGTTCCTCCGCCTGCTATGATAATTTTTTTTGCCAATCTGTGTGATTTTTGTTTTGGTCAGTTTGTTATAACCGGTTGATTTTTTCCTTCCATTTTTTCCGCGTTTCTTGCTACACTGAGTATGATGCCAATAGACATACAGGTAAATAAAAAGCTACTACCCCCCATACTTACCAACGGCAACGGTACCCCGGTAACCGGAAAGAGGTTTACGTTAACCGCCATATTCACGAGCGCCTGAATAACGAGGGTGAAGCTTAATGCCAATGCCAAAAAAGCACCAAACGCAAAAGGACATTTTTTGAAAATGCGAATACTCCTGAACAAAAACAGGAGGTATAGCAATAAAATCAACACGCCGCCAATCAAACCATACTCTTCAATAATGATAGCATATATAAAATCACTGTAAGGGTGTGGCAAAAAATTTCGTTGTTCGCTGTTGCCGGGTCCAAGGCCGAGCCATCCGCCTTTGGCAATAGCAATTTTTGCCTGCTGCACCTGGTAGGCCGATTCAACTTTATCGGCATAAGCAAAATCCTGGATGCGTTTTATCCAGGTGGGAATCCGTCCAACACTCAGGATAGCCGGAAGGTCTTTGCTCTGGTGTTCTTCCTTATCGTAATACGAAAATGCTATTGTGAGCAATAGTGCCAACGGTATCAAAGCAATGGCTATGGTAGCCGCAATATGTTTGAGGCTTACCCGCCCAATGAACATTAACATCATGCTGGTGGCGCCAATGAGTAATGCGGTGGACAGATTAGCAGGAGCAATCAGCACGCAGATAATACCTACGGGCACAATCAGTGGAAGAAATCCCTTTTTAAAATCCTTGATTTCGTTTTGAGAACGGCTGAGCTGACGCGACAAATACATGAATAACGCCAAACGGGCCATGTCTGAAGTTTGGAAGGTAAGGTTAATGATAGGTAACCTGATCCATCGGGTGCCCTGATTAATTTCTGCGCCAAAGAAGAGTGTGTATATTAATAGCGGAATGGACACGATGAAAAGAATGAGTGCTGCGCGGGAGTACAGGGTATAATTGATTCGGTGTGCGAAGTATATGATCATGAAACCAATTGCCGTAAAAGCAAATTGTTTGAACAAATACGATTCTGCACTTTTCGACAACCTGTACGCCAATGTACCGGTACTGCTGTATATCACCAGCAGGCTCAGCAGCGTTAGCAGAATAACTGCAGCCCAAATCACTTTGTCGCCACGCGTTTTATTAAATAGTGCCTGCATAATTTAATTTCAAATTTCAAATTCGAAATTTCAAATTGTGTTTATAATTCCATCACTGCTTCTTTGAACTGCCGCCCCCGGTCTTCGTAGTTCTTAAACAAATCGAAGCTGGAACAGGCGGGGCTAAGCAGAACCACGTCACCTTTATTGGCCAGATGAAATGCTGAATGAACTGCCTCTCTGGCGCTCGCTGTATTGACCATTACGCCCACATCTTTTCCAAATGCTTCATGAATCTTTCGGTTGTCCACACCCATACACACGATGGCTTTCACTTTTTCCTTAACCAGTTCCAGGATGGCGCTGTAGTCATTGCCTTTGTCTATTCCTCCGAGAATAAGTATCACCGGCTGAGACATACTTTCCAACGCGTACCAGGTGCTGTTTACGTTAGTAGCTTTGCTGTCGTTGATAAAATCAACACCCCGTACGGTAAGCACTTTTTCCATCCGGTGTTCGAGACTTTCAAAATTTTTAACCGCTTCACGAATTTTTTCTTTTCTAATGCCGATTGTCATGCCGGCTAAACCTGCCGCCATAGTATTGTACTGGTTATGCTTTCCTTTTAAGGCAAAGTCCAGTACACTCATAGCGAATTCTTCTTTATCTAAATGTATGTTCATATTGTTTTCGCTCACATAAGCTCCTTTAGGTAGTTCGTACTGCATAGTAAATGGCAATGGGTTAGAAAGTAATGGATGGGTTTTCAGGTATGCTGTTATTACAGGGTCGTCTGCGCAATAGATGAAATAATCATTGCGTGTTTGGTTTTTGATGATATTGAATTTGGAGCGGATATAATTTTCAAAGCGATATTCATACCGATCCAGGTGGTCTTCGGTGATATTCAGCAGGATGGCAATATCTGCGTTGAAGGTTTCAATGTCATCTAACTGAAAACTGCTTACTTCCACTACATATAGTGGTTTGGGATCCAGCGCTACCTGGCGGGCAAACGAGTATCCGATATTACCTGCCACGGCGCAATCTGCCCCGCCTGTTTTGCAGATATGGCCGGTAAGTGCGGTGGTGGTTGTTTTTCCATTACTGCCGGTAATAGCAATAATCTTACTGTCTCCTTTGTGCCGGAAGGCCAGTTCAATTTCACTGATTACGGAAATGCCTCTGGCACGTATTTTTTGTACTAACTCCGTTTTATCAGGTATCCCCGGACTTTTAATTACTTCGTCTGCCCGAAGTATTTTTTCCTCTGAATGTTTTTCTTCCTCAAATGCAATATCATATTGCAGCAGTTCGTTTTTGTATCGCTCCGGTATCTTGCCGCGATCGGATACAAAAACATCAATGCCCAGCTTACGGCAAAGGATAGCTGCACCAACGCCACTTTCGCCACTGCCCAATATGACCATTTGTTTTCTCATTGTTATTGCCCCAATGGGAAGTCATCTTCAAGATGTACATCCCGGTTGTTTTTTTGCCTGTTAAAGCACAGGTGAACTTTATAGCATTGCAGGTACTGTTCTCCCTAGCGCATTTTAAATGTGGCCAAGGCAAACAATACGCACAATACCGTCACAATCCAAAATCTTACTGCAATCTTACTTTCATGATACCCCAGTTTCTGATAGTGGTGGTGGAGCGGACTCATCAAAAAGATGCGCCTCCCCTCACCGTATTTTCGTTTTGTATATTTGAAATAAGTTACTTGCGCCATCACACTCAGGTTTTCTACGAGGAACACGCCACAGAAAATAGGAATCAGTAATTCTTTACGTACAATAATGGCCAATGAGGCGATGATCCCTCCTAAGGCAAGGCTGCCGGTATCGCCCATAAACACCTGGGCGGGGTAGGCGTTGTACCATAAAAAGCCAATACATCCCCCCACAAAAGCACCCACAAAAACAGACAGTTCACCCAGGTTGGGGATATACATGATATTGAGGTATTCGGCAAATCTTGTGCTGCCACTTACGTACACAAATATCCCCAGGCAGGCGCCTATAAGTGCGCTTACCCCCGCTGCCAGCCCGTCCAGTCCATCCGTAATATTGGCACCGTTGGATACTGCAGTAATGATGAAGGTTACCACCAGAATATAGATGATCCAGGTATATTTGTCGGCGCCTTCTCCCAGCCAACTGATCAGCCTGCTGTAGTTGAATTCGTGATTTTTTACAAATGGAATAGTGGTAATGGGCGTTTTCACCACGGCGTACCGGTGTTCTTTTCCTTCCATCGTTACGATGGTATCTCCAACTTTTTGTTCTCCTTTTTTCAGGAACCCTTCTGCATTGGCGGTGGTTTGCGGTGTGTAATATTCGCGCCATACTACCACGCGGTCATTGAAGTATAATGTGGCGCCAATGATAATACCCAATCCAACCTGTCCGATAATTTTCGACATACCCGCCAGTCCGTCGCTGTTTTTCTTCTTATACTGTTCCCCTTTGGCAATGGCCGTTTTCCTGGCTTTAATTTTGAGATAATCATCCATGAACCCGATAATGCCCAGCCACACGGTGCAGAGCAACATTAACAGAATATACACTTTGCTCAGATCGGCAAAGAGTAGCGTGGGAATGAGGATGGCCAGTAAAATTATAATGCCACCCATTGTTGGCGTGCCTTTCTTTTGCTGTTCACCCTGCAGTCCCAATTCCCGCACACTTTCTCCAATTTGCTTCTTCCGCAGCAGGTTAATCACACGCTTTCCATACAGGGTAGAAATCAAAAGCGACAGCAGTACCGCCAGCAGTACCCTGAACGTAATGAACTGCATTATTCCACTCCCGGGGAATTTAATGCCCTCATTTTTTAGCCAGTCGAAAAGGTGATACAGCATATCCGCTTTTTGTTTTGGGTGAATTCGTTTTTATATTTTAGATTCGTTATTGTGTTTTTATTTTTTCAACAGTTCAAATATTTCAAGTAGTACCTCCTTGTCGTCAAAAGGATATCTTACTCCTTTGATTTCCTGGTACTTTTCGTGCCCTTTCCCTGCAATCAGTACAATATCCATCTTGTCCGCGAGGGCGATGGCTGCTTTAATAGCTTCCCTCCTGTCTGCAATAGCGATGTATTTTCTCTGTGCCGACGGAGGCAAGCCGTTTTCCATATCCTTTATTATTGCTGCCGGGTCTTCACTCCTTGGATTGTCTGATGTTAATACCACGTGGTTGCTGTGGGTACAAGCCACCTCAGCCATTATCGGTCTTTTGGTTTTGTCTCTGTCTCCACCACATCCCACTACGGTTATAATTTTTTCCTGCCCCTGTCGTAGTTTTTTAATTGTTGCCAGCACATTCAGTAAAGCATCGGGTGTATGTGCGTAATCTACAATTCCAATTATCTTATCGTGTGGCGAAACGATATATTCAAAACGTCCCTCCGCTCCGGTAAGGTTGCTGAGCAATTGCAATACCCGGTGTTTGTCCTCGCCCATACAGATTGCAGCTCCATAAACGGCAAGCAGGTTATAGGCGTTAAACTCTCCGATAAGCCGGAAATGCACTTCCTGCTCATTCACAGTAAGTTGTAATCCGGTTATATTATTATCTACGATCTTTCCTTTAAAATCTGCCATCGTGCGTAAACTGTAGAAGTATTTTTTGGCAGCAGTATTTTGCAACATTACCGTGCCCCTCTTGTCGTCTGCATTGCTGATGGCAAAAGCCTGGGAGGGCAGGCTGTCGAAAAAAGATTTTTTTACACGGATGTATTCATCAAATGTTTTATGGTAATCGAGATGATCGTGCGTGATATTGCTAAATAAGGCCCCCGCAAATTGCAACCCGGTGATGCGGTGTTGGTGTATAGCGTGGCTGCTGCACTCCATAAATACATGGCTACACCCTTCATCCAGCATTTGTCGCATCAATGCGTTGATGCTGATAGCATCGGGCGTGGTGTGCGAAGCAGGGATAATGTTTTCTCCGATCTGATTTTGAACGGTAGAAAGCAGCCCGCACTTATAACCTAATGCACTAAATAGTTTGAAGAGCAGGGTGGCAATCGTGGTTTTGCCGTTCGTTCCGGTTACTCCTACAACCTTCATGTGAAATGAAGGAGCGCCATAAAAATTGTTAGCAATATAACCGGCAGCGGCTGCACTGCTTTCCACCTGCACATAGGTAACATTTTCATTTATTGTTTCAGGAAAATGCTCCGTGATGACTGCCGTAGCGCCATTTTGAATAGCGGTTTCAACAAAAGCGTTTCCATCCTGCTGCTGACCTTTAATGGCAATAAAGCAGCAGTTGGATGATACCTTCCTGGAATCGAGCTGAACCTCTTTTATGTCTAAATCTAAGTTCCCGCGAACTGCAAGAAGTTTTACCCTGTATAATATGTCCTGTAATGCTGCCATTAATTTTTTCTCTTCCTACTTTTTATTAGTTAAGCTCAAGTGCTATGGTTTCTCCCCGGTTAAATATCAAGCCGGCATCCGGAGATTGCCGCGTTACCTTGCCGGTACCCTTCACCGTTACTTTCATATTTATGCCTTCCAGCAACGCGATTGCATCTTTGAGTCCCATTCCTTTTACATCAGGTATCGTTTGTTTACTGACAATTAGGTTTGTAAGCACGAGGGTAGCGGTGGTGTTTGATGCAATACTCCATTTTCCGGATCCGGTAGAATCGGCATACTGCACTTGCAGGGCATCCATCACTTTCTTTAACTCCTTCTCATTTCCGCTCCAACGCCAGTGACTGCTGTCTGTGGCTGTTTCGGCGATGTACAAAGGCTGCCTGTCCGCGCTTTCTGCAAAGAGCTTATCGGCAATTTCTCTAAACACCGGCGCTGCCACTGCACCGCCGAAATACTTTGCAGCGCGGGGTTTGTTTTTAATTACTACGATACAGGAATATTTTGGATGGCTGGCAGGGAAGTAACCGGCAAATGAAGACTGGTATGCTCCGTCGCCGTATTTGAAATTTCCATCGTTTACCCGGGTGGTACCCGTTTTGCCTGCTGCCGTGTATAAGGCATCTTTAAATACCGATTTGGCTGTTCCTTCCACACAAACGGCGTTCAAACATTCTTTTAGCTGACGAAGCGTTTCTTCACTGCATATATGTTCGTTTAATGCTTCCGGTTCAAATGCATGCAGCAGGTTGCCGTCCTTTTCAATCCTGTTTACCAGGTAGGGCTTCATCAGTTTGCCGTTGTTTGCAACTGCGTTATACACCATCAGTACCTGAAGGGGGCTGAGCATTACCTCATAACCAAATCCCATAGAAGGCAGTGTTTGCATATGCCAGTCTTTTCGGGACGGATTTTTTACTAACGGGCGGAATTCTTCTTTCAGGTCAATTCCGGTTCGGGTGGTTAGATGCAGTGCCTCGTAGTGCTTAATGAACTGTGCCGGATTTTTCGCATAATTATTATACGCCAGTTTGGCCATGGCAACATTACTGCTGTGTTCGAAGGATTCTTTGATAGTGAGCAGTGTCTTAGGTGATTTTTCCGCATCTCTGATTTTTCTGCCGTTTAATACCCATTCACCGTTATGGATATCTATTTGATCAGCGATGGTTACATATTTATCTTCAAGTGCCGCCAGAAGGGTAACAAGTTTTATGGTTGACCCCGGTTCGGACGTTTTTAGTGCAAAATTGTCCGATTCAAAATAAGACCCGTCGGGCATAAGGCCGAGGTTGGCGATTGCTTTTATTTTGCCGGTAGCTACTTCCATTACAATCGCGCATCCTTCAAGTGCTTCATTGGCAATCATCATGCGCATCAGCGCCGTTTGGGTGATATCCTGAATATTTACGTCAAGGGTCGTAACAATATCTTTTCCGTTTTCGGGTTCTATTTCGGATCCTTCTACCGGTACAAACGCGCCTCCGGATATACGCCGAACCAGGCGCTTGCCGGATACCCCTTTTAGCAAACTGTCGTAGGTTTTTTCCAGTCCAACGTTCTGGCTCACCACCTGCCGGTTATCGTTGATAAAAGTTCTGGACAATCCGATGGTGCGGTTGGCAAGTAAACCAAAGGGTGTCAGACGCTTTTCCATATCATCTGCAATAAATCCACTCTTATTTCTTCCCAGTCTTATCAGTGGAAGTTCACGTAGTTTCTGGTATTGTTCAAAGCTTACATTTTTAGTTAGGAGAAAATATCTCCGTTTTTTTCTATACCCGGTTTCCAGTATTTTTTTATAAGCAGAAGCTGATTTATCGTTAAATACCGCTGCAAGTCCGGCAGAAAGGGAGTCAATATTTTCTTTAAAACGTTTTCCTTCTTTCTCACGCAATCCGTCTGCCATGAAATCAATATAAATATTAAAGAATGGAATGGAAGTACTCAGCATACTGCCATCTTCACTATAAATTGTTCCTCTGTCTGCATCAAGGGTACGGTACTCCAGGTGCAGGCTGTCACTCAGGCTTTTCCAGTATTGTCCCTGGAATTGCTGAATATAAAACGCTTTGCCAATCACACAAACGCTTAATACCACAATGCCCAGAAAGCACAGGTACACACGCCATAATATGTCTTTTTTTATTTCCAAATTGATATTCTTAACCGTCTTCCATTTTCATTACAGACGGATTTTTATTCATCGTTTGTTGTAATTATTACCGGTGGTGCCTTCAGTTCTTTAAGTCCCATAGGTTCCACCGCCTTTGCCAGTTCACTTTGTTTACCCCGCATCATCAGGTGTCCTTTCACGGTTTTGTATTCATACTGCAACTCTTTTAGTGTTCGGGCGCTACGATTAATATCTTTAATCGTATTTTCTGCATAGTGTCCGTTATATATATAGATAACCGCCAACAGCGCCAGAAAAAGGAAGAAGTAGATGTTTTTAACCACCCATTGGTAGCTCAACCCTTTTTTGAAGTTGCCTTTCAGCGATTCCGTTTCGATAACATTTGTTTTTTCATTTTCCGGCATATGCTCCATATCTGCAAATGATTTTACGGTTTACTTTTTTTCCGCTACTCTCAACCGGGCACTCCGGCTTCTCGGATTGGTTTTTATTTCCGCTTCCGAAGGGGAAACGGGCTTTTTGGTTATTACCAGGAATGGATTTTCAGGTCGGATTCCATACAGTGAATCGCCGGATACTTCTTCAGGAGTTCCATACCGGAAGAAATTTTTTACGATCCGGTCTTCGATACTGTGAAAAGTAATAATGGCTATTCGTCCGCCGGGCTTAAGAAGGGAAGGAAGTTGTTGCAGCATTTCACGCAATGCTCCCATTTCGTCATTTACTGTAATACGCAAAGCCTGGAATACCTGGGCGAAGTACTTGTTGGGATTGCCTTTCACCACTGGAGAAACAGCATTTTTGAATGAGTTGACAGTAGAAATGGGAGCCAGGTTCCGTTGCTCCACAATTGTTTTTGCCAGGGTTTTTGCGTTGGTTACCTCGCCGTACTGTTCAAACATTTTGTGCAGTTCCGGCTCGGAGTACGTATTTAAAATGGAAGCTGCGGTGAGTTCCTGACGTTGATCCATGCGCATATCCATCAGGGATTCGTTAAATCGGGTAGAAAATCCCCGTTCGGCTTCATCGAACTGATGGCTGGATACGCCAAGATCGGCAATCACTCCATCCAACTGTTCTATTTTATGCAGGCGCACAAATTTTTTCAGATAACGGAAGTTGTGCGGCACAAAGGTTAGCCGTTCGTCTTCAGGCAGGTTTTGCCGTGCATCCTCATCCTGGTCAAACGCCAATAGCCGGCCGGTCTGGCTCAATTCATTCAGCAGTAAACGGCTGTGCCCGCCCCCGCCAAAAGTGCAGTCGGCATATACCCCATTGGGTTTTATGTGCAGCGCCTCTACCAGTTCGCTGGCCAACACAGGTATATGGTATGCTTGCTCCATGGGGTTAATTAAAGGTGAAAAGTCAGCATGCAACAGATGGCTACCCTTCAACCTTTCCCTTCAACCGCATTATACCTGTCCGGTTTTATCGGTCATTACAGCCTGCGCTAACTGGCTGAATGCTTCGGGTGAAAAAGTGTCAAAGAACTGTTGATACTTACTTTTATCCCAGATTTCAATTTTGTCAAATGCTGAAACCAACACAATATCTTTCTCCAAACCCGCATATTCCATCAGGTTTTTAGGTAACAATAACCTTCCTGCACTGTCCAATTCCACGGTTACTCCATTTAAAAAGTAGCGACGGAATTCGCGTACTTTTGGATCAAAATCACTTTTTCTGCCAATGTCTTCAAAAATCGGTTCCCAGTTTTTCATGGGGTACAGGGTTAAGCAACGCTCAAATCCCCTGTTAATAAAGAAGCTACCGGTTTCCCCTTCCGGGATTTGCCTTTTAAATCCTGTTGGAAGGAGAAACCGACCTTTTGCGTCCAGAGTAGCTTCATATTCCCCTAAAAACCGTATCATTTATAAAGAGTTACAAC
>JADZFY010000045.1 GCA_020854215.1 Chitinophagaceae bacterium
CCATTTTTATGTGCTGTTCCATCAGGGTCCGAAAACCAGATAGCGCTTACTAACGGCCCGCCGGAAGTAAGCGTGTAATGGCAAAGTGCATCCGTGATCCACTGATGCCGGGCTTTATTGGGCGTAGCCTCTTCAGGTGGAGATCCCAAAGTAACAGCCAGTTCACTTCGGAAAGACTTTGGCAGGATAAGGTCCGGATTAATCACCGCTCCATTTGCCGTATGGTTTTGCAGGAATGCCTGCCCGGTTGTTCCCGAGCTGTACACGAACATTTCCTCTCCCGCAGTCTTTAGTATTTCTCCCAGAGAAGGTGCAGTAAGCAGCTTACCGGAGGTGAGAGTCATAATATGCCGCAGGTTACCCGCATTGCCGGTATTTAACGATGCTTTGCGATTGATTTCCGGCAGGTAAATGGAATTACCCATCAATCCGTGTGCGGACGGATATGCGCCAGTAATATAAGAAGCAGCATTAACGCGGGTGACTGTTGGAAAAACGCTGTGATTGTCTTTACCCACCGCGGCTTTTTTGCTGAAGGCATACAGATTAGGCATCCAATCGGGTGTAATATAATCGGGGCGCAGCCCGTCAAATATCACAAGGATCGTACGCAACATCGTAGTATCCTTTACCCCCGCATTGCTAACACGCCCATATGAACTACCCGAAAAGAAAAGGAGGGTAACGCCAAAGGATAGTTGAAAAAACAGTCTCATACTATCAATTAATAATGGCTTTTATCATCACCGGTTGATGGTCGGAAGGATAACGCTGATCCTTAGCATCGGTTAGTACGCCATATTTGAGCACTTTAATAGCAGGACTAACAAAAATATAATCTATCCGGTATTTCATTGGCGCCTCAAATTTAAAGGCATTAAATGTGCCTGCCGGCCCGTAAGGCGGTTCTGCTGTTACTTTATAGGAATCACTGAGCAGGGTTTGCATGGTTTGTATCTGTTCCGTTTCCGGTGTAGAATTAAAATCACCCACACAAATCACAGGCGTATTCCCGGCAATCTCTTTTATTTTTTTCACCATTAATTTGCCCGATTCCTTACGTGCAACTACACCCTGGTGATCGAAATGCACGGAAAAAAAGTAAAATGTTTTTTTAGTAACCAGGTCATGGAACTTTCCCCAGGAGCATATCCGGTTACAACATTTGGCATCCCAGCCTTTACCTGGTTTCTCCGGTGTTTCACTCAACCAAAAATCTCCGGATGCAAGCAGTTTGAACCTGTTCTTTCTGTAAAATATAGCGGAATGTTCCCCGGCTTCTTTTCCATCGTCGCGTCCTTTACCGGTATAAGCAAACTCGTTCATCTCCGCTAATCCCTTTATCTGATCAATCAATCCTTCCTGCGTACCAAAAATATCAAACTCATGAAACCGTATCAGTGCTTTTACATTTTCTTTCCGGTGTGGCCATGCATTTAAACTATCGCCCGGGTTATTATAGCGGATATTATAGGTGGCAATGGTAACGGGAGTATTTTTTTGGGCAAAGGCGGATTGAAACATAATTCCAACAAGCAGGACAAAAACAATTTTTTTCATCTTTCTTATTTAAAGGTTAAAACAATTTAAATCTGCAAACAAAACGGACAGGGTTGCTAAGATAACTTTTGTAACGGAAATATCGGAGAAGAATTAAAGGGTGGGTCTGTTTGCGAATACGTAGTTTTTCTTCCAATTATTTGGCAGAAATCATTACGTACCTGCTACATCCCACCCTTTGTCAAAAAGATCTGTACACTACCATCCCGGATTTTGTCCGAGTGCAGGGTTCATGGTTCGGTCGGTTTCAGGTATAGGGTACAGGTATTTTTTATCAAGCCATTCCCTTGCTCCCGGATTCCATAAAATTTCACCTGAAGTTCCGTTCGACAATTGAATTCGTCCGACAGCTGTAGAAGGAGTAACATCAACAAAAGCAATTGAAGGATTTGACGGAGTGGGCTTAGCTCCCTGATAGAATACGACATCCATTTTACCATCGCTGTTCAAATCATACTCTCCAAGTCCTGGCACATACATCCCGTTCATGGGTGCATCCTGAAACAGATTCCCGATATGCCATCTAATCAAATCATCCGGGCGAAGCCCTTCAAAAATCATTTCAACAGCGCGTTCACGGATCACTTCCAGCAAAACAGGATCTGTAAACTTATTTTGATAATACGATACGAGATAAGGATCTGCGGTTGAAGGCATAGAAGTGAGCGTTGTTCCTGTAATGCCGGCACGCTTACGCAAGGCACCAATAGTGGCCGCCCAGTCAGCATCAGTCATCATTCCTAATTCTGCCAACGCTTCCGCTTTGTTAAGCAACACTTCAGCCCAACGCATTATTATCTGAGCATTGTCGTTTCTACTTTCATCATCATACGGGAATCGCTCATCATAGCACCATTTTATGGGCTGATAGCCAGTAAAAGTTTGATTAAAATTTGGAGGTGCTACTACAGGAATTCCATTTTCTGTTCTACGGTAGTCGCCCACCCGAATCGTTTGTTGTAATCGCAAATCGCGATTCTGAACCTCAGTTACAAATGGCATTGTTGCGTAGGCAGGATTATCCGTGAAAGAAGTTCCATCAAGGTTTAAATAAGTATTTACAAAATTCCGTGTCAAACTCGGACGATTTCCGTAGGTTGGACTAATAAATCGTCTATTCGCCGAACTAAACACCTGAAGGTCCGCGCTAAGCACAACAGCAAGAATCGTCTCATCCGCATAAGGATTTTTGGTTATAAATAATTCCCTGTACGAGCGATTGCCTGTGGCTCCTTTGTGAAGTGTAAATCCGGAAATTTCGTTCGCGGTATTCACCACGTCCTGATACCAGGAATTTGCGGTGCCCTGCTTGTTATAATCGGTATGATATTTTCTAAACGATGCTTCGTAAAGACAAATTCGTGTTTTGTATGCGCGTACAACATTTTTTGTTATCCGTGTGCACGACGGATCTGATGTCAGTGTAATATTCTCTATGGCATAATTAAGATCCGCAAGTACTTTGTCCATGATCTCGAAACGACTGGTACGAGGTCCTTTTAGCGTAGTGCTATCATTTACATCTATTGTCTTTTCTATCCACGGAACATCCCCAAAACGTTTTACCATATCAAAATAAAAATAGGCACGAAAAAAACGTGCGAGTCCGATATAGTTCTCCTTTCCCGCTGTTGTACTTTTTTCTGCATTCTCAATAAAGTAATTGATATTCCGCAGATTTGTCCAACTCCATCCCGAACTTGTAACGGGGCTCAAAACACCTACTGCGAGATAATCGTCTACGCCGTTTCGTGCTACAAGGTCAGACGCATCATCATCCTGAAATACACCTACATCGGTAGAAGGTAATAGATCATAGAAGGATGTTGTATATAGATCCATGCCACTGGTTGATCCAAAGACTGCCTTATTCGATGCAGTTGAAACTGGAAGTTCTTCCAAATCGCAGGCCGCAACGGTTGTTACGACAAACGCAATTGATAGGTAATAAAAAAACTTCTTCATAATATTTAAAACTATAAGATTAAAAATTTAACGTTAATCCTAAGGAAAGTACTTTGAGCATTGGATAATTATAACCATCGCCGCTCGTGCCTCCGCTCAGGTCGCGGTCTGATCCATAAATGTTGGTTACGTCAGTATCCCTCGTCCATTTGTACATTGGCGACCATGTCCAAAGGTCTTCTGCCGAGAAATAGACTTTTAAATCAGTAGCATGTATTCTCGAAACCAATCGTTTGGGCAAGGTATAGCCTACCTGCAAGTTGCGTAACCGGATGTAAGATGCATTTTGGAGATAACGGTCATTGGGCACACTCAGTGTACGTCCCGTTCCTTGAGCAATATATCCCACCAGCCTCGGTAGATATGCATCAAAGTTTTGCAGCTCTTCTCTGAACATATTGTCTTTTTGCCATGCTGGATAAGAATTGTACGGCCGATTATATTGTCCCCAAAACCGTGCTTCCCTCGAAGGATAATAATCTTGTTTCATCACCCCTTGAAAAAACAGCGAAATGAATATCCCATTCCAGTCGCCATTGAGGTTGACACCATACACGTAGCGAGGTTCGGAATTCCCGATAATAGTTTTATCTCCTGAATTACCTACACGATTTAATCCCTGGTATATCTCGTCGTCTCCATCAAGATTTTTGAATTTAAGATCACCCACGTAATTTTTGCGAGTATTAGTGTTAGGAATATTTTTCTGTGTGGGAGATTTCGAAATTTCTTCGTCAGATCGGAACAGGCCTTCCACACGATAACCCCATATTTCACCCACGCTCTGACCCACATACCAATCCGTCAGGTTTTTATCGGGATTATTATACTTAGTAATCGTTGCACGATAATCGGATAAAATAAAACGAACATCGTAGTTAAACGATTTGTCGCTCAGCATAAAGTTATCCAACCATTTTACAGAAACTTCCCAACCGGTAGTCCTCAGATCAGCATAGTTCCCTTTAGGTACAGCAGTACCATAAATAGCCGGAACGGTCGGACCAACGGTAAACATATTCTTTGTCCATCTGCGATAAAAATCTCCGGTGAACTGGAGTCTATTATCAAGACTTGAAAAATCCAAGCCGATATTTCCGGTTGTTGAAGTTTCCCAGGTGAGACCGGTGGGAACAACGTTGGGCTGGCCGCTTCGTTGCGGACGAATCCCATTCAATATCCGGCCCGATTGTGAAATTGAAAAATTTTCTGTAAACGAATAAGGGCTAATATTACCGTTGCCGAGTGATCCTAATGAGGCACGCAATTTAACATCAGACAATACCTTTGGACTTGTTTTCCAGAAGGACTCTTCTGAAATTCGCCAACCCAAAGAAGCTGAAGGGAAAAATCCCCATTGCTGGTCAGACGGGAATTTTGAAGAGCCATCGTAGCGGCCATTTATTTCTAGCAGATAACGTCGTTTATAATCATAATTTACCCTAAAAAATCCTCCTGCTATTGCCCATTTTTCATAACCTCCGGCCATTATAATACTTTGTCCAAAAGCAAGGTTAATGTCATCGGCATCTGCGTACACAATATCATTGCGTCGTGCAGTGAGATTTTTATAAACAGATTGTTCATAGTTATAACCCACCAATAAATGAAAATCATGCCCTTCACCAA
>JADZFY010000046.1 GCA_020854215.1 Chitinophagaceae bacterium
AAAAAGCGGGCGATGCGGTGATTAACCAGGGAATGAACATGTTAAAGAACGGAGCCAACGGTGTATTGGATAAAGCATTAAAATTTGATGTGCCTTCCTTTGAGGTTCCGCTGGTAGATACGGATGCACTGAAAATTTATATCGAATATAAGACCGGTAAAAAAGATGCTCCACCGGCCAGTTATGTAGATAGTAAGCTGGATTTTGATGTAGATTCTTTTGCCGGAGACATGGCTAACCAATGGAAGAGTCGGCTGAATAACCTCGCAATGGTAGTTGACCTGGGAGATATGAAACGCCTGATGACCATTAAAGGAAATTTTGACGCAAAAAAAGGAAAGGAAAGCAATTACGAAGGCGGCCCGGATGATGCGACTGATGGATTACCGATGCCGGAAATTGAGTTCAGTGATGCGTTGCAACCCGTAATAGACATATTGCAGATGCTGGCATCTTTAAGCACCAACGACTATAAGGAAGTATTAAAGAAAGGCCTGAAGATGGCCATGAGTAACAGTGGAGAAATATGGCAGTATAAATTTGAAGCCAGTAAGGAAATCGCTACCATTCGCTTTCCGCCAACAGATGAGTTGTATAACAGCGCACAAACGCCGCTCAAACTGGAAGCATCATTAAGCGCCGGCGTATATTTTAATGCGGCATTAAAAGTAACCACCGACCCCTCACAGTTATTACCAACGGCAGGGGCATTTCTGCAATTCCATGGCGGGTTACAGATCATGTGCTACTCGGTTGGCGTGGGATCAATTTATGCTATTGGAGCCGTTGATGTGAGAATTGCCGCGGATACAAAGGTTGGTCCCAGTCTTGCTTTGAAGTTTGGCTTTGGGGTATCCATAGTAGTGAGTTTGCCGGTTGTGGGCAATGCCAGTGTAAGCTTTATGGTGGGCGTGGAAATGAGCGCAGATAAAGATAAAATTATACTTGCGGCCTTCATGGTGTTTAAAGGTCAGGCCAATCTTCTTGGCGGTTTGGTATGTGTATGCATTACCATTGAAGCAAAGGGTATAGTAGTGCGTGATAATGTTACTGAGAAAACAGACTGCAGCGCCCAGGTAACTTTTGCTATTGATATCAGCATCTTCCTGATTATTGATATCAGTTTTTCTAAAACCTGGGGAGAAGACAGGCAGATTGCATAGGATGAAGATTGATTGTTCGGCTGATGAATTATAGGTTTATGCGGTACGGATGAATTAAGCGTGGGACCTTGAAGTGTGCGACGCAACAATTGTTCAACAGAAATTTGAAAGCCCGGTACATAAATAAAATCTCTATAATAGTTCAACACAATATTATGGAAGCGAAAAGAAGATATACAACGATGGTTTTCCCGCAGGGATTTGACGGGGCAGTATTAAAACTGAACATCGTATTGATTCCGCGAAACCAGGATCCTTTCAGCAGCTATGCTACCTTACTTCCGCCACCGGATGATACGGCTATTCCCTTCGCCGATCTTAATCCACAGTTTGAACTGAAAGTGGTAAAAGGCCTGGATGAGTGGCCAATAGGCAATGCGCTGTCGGTTGGACGTACGCCGGTGACTGTTCCCGTGAATGTTGCGGCGGCGGCTAATAAAAAAACATTGCTGCAGGCCATTGCAGATGATTTTGGCGCGAAAATAAATATCACGGCTACCGATAAAACTCCCGAATTGAAACCGGATTCTCCTTCTGTAAACAAATATCTTCCGGAAACCTATCGAAGCGCCTTTAATTTTACCGGGCCGCGCGTGCCCAATGCAAAAACAGATGACAGCTATCATTGCGCCATAAAAAAAGATACGCCAAAAAATAATGCCTGGAAAAATGACGATGACCTGAGCTGGGGAAAAGTGTTTGCCTATATCCTTCGCCAGCCATTGCTTGCCAAAGCATGCGGCATGGTGTACGAAACACAAATAACCATTGATGATACCAATAAAGATTTATTTGAAAAAGGAAGTTATATCTATGCAGATATTGCGAATGCAGATTACAAAAGCATACAGGATCAATTGATGGTTGCTGCGGACGGGCCTTTTATTAAACCTTACGCTGCCAGGTTACCCAAGTTAAAATCAGGCGCCGAAAACAAACGCCCTGTATTTGCACCTGTTCTGTTTCCCGTTTTGTTTGTAAAAGCCGGCGAGTTGGTTGATCCTGAGCCACCGAAAGCACCATGGGATAAAATATTTGCAGAGTTGAATGAGTACAATGACGGCTTTGCGAAAGTGGTTCATGCCGCCCAGCCGGTGAGTCGGATTTGGCTTGCAGAAAAACAGGATGGGGCTCATCCGGTGAAGGATGAAGGCATAAGACTGGCCTGGGATGATGAACAAATACTGATATGGTATATGCGGCAGTTAGAGGCTAACCCGCAAGACCCTGGTACAAGAATAGATGCACCATTGGGTGTGTTTGGCTATAAAATTGATGTGAAAGAAGATGCGGTAAATGCCGCGTGGAGCAGTCTTAACCTGGTAAGCTGCAAACAGTCCTATAGTTTCGGCGGTGTTTCCATTGGCAATGCACCCAACCAGGAATTGGAATTGCCCTTCCAGGTTTTTCCTACACAGTTGGATAATGATACCACGGCTCCCTACTGGCTGCCGATGTATTTTACCAGTTGGATAGGAAAGAGCCTGGTGTTAAAAGATACCGATGCTGTCGCTATCCATCAAAACGATGAAGCAAGGTTAGATAAAAATGATCCCACACCAACCAAAGCGGTTGATGCCAATAATATGTTTGATGAAGTGGTTGCAGCTACCCTGCTCCGTTATGGCAATCGTTACCAGTTCAGAGTGCGCATGATGGATATCAGCGGTGGCGGTCCCGCAATAAATGAAAACTTATTTAATAATGCGGCCGCCCCAACTTCGGAATGGAGCTTTAAACGTTATGTGGCACCGGCTTTGTGCCGTATCGAAAAGCCGGAGAATATCAGAATCGTTAAAGCCGATTTTTACAATGAAATCATTACCGAAGGACAACCATCAGCATTTGATGCAAACCCTGTTATTCAAATCCAACGACCATTGCTCAATTATCCGGCTGTTGTATTTACCGGAAAATACCAGGCGGTAGGTGGCGATCCTGTGCAATTGCTCATTCAATCTGCCCAGGCGCAGAAACTGGGTGGAACCACTGAAAAACCAAAGGTTGTTCAACCTGCCATTGCCGACCCCGATGTAACCAAAGTGGAAATTAGAGTAGAAGTAGAAACGCTCCGGCTGGATAACCTCGCCAGCGATAGCGGTGAAGAAAACTATATTACGCTTTATAAAACGACAAGAAATTTCCCGGCAGTAGCTAACGCCGCTGATTTTGAAAATACCCTTTCGCTGAATGTTGGATTTCACGATATACCGGTGTTAAATTTAGGAAGTCTTGATGACCCCTTTAATGATCCTGCATTAAATAAAGCGGCAATTGATGCCATGCAGGATATTCCGTTACCCACTGCAAGAAAAATCAGGATGAGTATTCGCGCCGTTTGCGAGGGAAATGACAGTTCCTACTATGGGTTTATCAATGAAGCCAATCATGACTGGGACAGCCGGTATGGCAAAACAACGCAGTTTTGGTTTTATAAAGAATCCGGCGATGAAAGCAATCTCCTTCTTCCCAAAGCCAATGTACCCGAATTACAGGGTTTATATCTGCAGCCCGATCCGGAGTTTGTACGCAAAGGTATTGTTGGTCGCTTCTTCTTTTTTAATAGTGAAACAAGTGTGCAGCCCGATATTATGCATCGGCTTTCGCAACAGTTAGGAGTAAAAGCAAACGGATTGACCCTCGTGTCAGAAAAAGGCGAAAGGGTTGTATTCGGCTGTAATAATAAAATCCGCCATCACCTGGCACCGGATGGAAGCAGTATTACATTTTCGTCGAAGGGAGATTTGTGTAATCACTGGCTCGGTTGTTTAGTATATCGTATTAATCGCGACTGGGCATGGGATGCATTGGAAGATACCGCCTTTACCATTTCCCGAAATAAAAAATTCACGAAAGACGCACCGGAAGAAGCGGAAATATTGGCAAATATTGGTGACATCGAATTGAAACATTCCTCCTCTTTTGAGTCTTTGCAGTCCGATGTTTTCGGCAATGTAAACCGAAACGGCACAACCATTATTTTTATTGATGCCATTGAACCAAAATCTTCTTTACTGAACCCTGGTGGAAGACTGCGTTTCCCGGATACCATTGACGTGCAGTATACCATTACACCAAACTTCAAACCGGGTCACGGGCAACCCGCGCCCATTCAACCCGAACTCATTGTATTGCCCTCAACCATTATTCCTTCCCAGGTACCCAAAATTGCCAGTGTAGGAATCGCCTTTTCTCCATATATCAAGGCAGATAAATATCAGTTTACTGAAGCCAGACAAAGATATTTATGGGTTGAATTGGAATCTCCGGTTGAAAATCCTGCGGATACCCTGTTCTGCCGGGTGCTGCATTATGCACCCGATCAGTTAATCGGCAATAACCGGCAAATGACAGAATTGTTTCGCGAAACAGAAGAAGATCCGCCACTACCAATTGACCCCGAGTATATCCGGATGATTACTCCCGGACAAACAGATGATATGGCAGGGTTAAGTGCCATGCAACCCATGGAGAAAGCACGCGACGAAGATGATATTCACTATTTATTGCCGTTGCCTCCGGGGCTGCATCCTGAAAGCCAGGAATTGTTTGGGTTTTTCACCTATGAGTTTCGTATTGGTCATGGGCACTGGAGCGACGGACAGCAGGGAAAGGAGAATTTATGGAGTACAGCACAGGGACGTTTTGGTCGTCCGTTGGTTGTGGCAGGGATGCAGCATCCTGCACCAACACTGCTGTGCAATGTAAACAGAGATAAAGACAAAGTATTTGTAACCGCACCCTATGCCAAAGCGGTATGGAAGGGAAAGAATGTAACCAGTGATCCTCCGCGTACACAATTGCATTGTGTATTATATGCGCAGGTACAGCAGGCCGACCGGTTAGAACACCGAAATATTTTATTGGATGAAAAACTTATGACCCTGGTGAAACCGCCTGTTGTGGGAACGGTAGATTCAGGAGTTGCACTCACCAATTCAGTTGTTTCCACCCTTACGCGAATATCGCGCGTTTGGACAGTTGACAGTGTGGATGAAACATCGAGAGCGGGTGTGGTGTTAAGCAATCTCACCCTGATGAATGAAGTGTCGCGGCTGAATATTAGTCCTGAATACGACAGGAAACTTACTAAAGCAATGCGAGACTATAAAGCAGGAAGAGTGGTTAAAATGGATAGAGGTATGGCCACACATATTCTTCACGCATTTAACCAATTAAAACAAGAAAAGGAAACACCTCCTTTGGCCAAGGTGAAATTTAGCGATGCTACACTGGCAGCAGGAGCGATAAAAGCCATTTACAAAGACCTCCCTAAAACGGCTACAACGGTTTGGGACAATAAAGAAATAGCAGTACTCCTCAAACAATTAGGACTACCCGAAGATGCGGCATTGAGTGTGTTGGTGGTAGAAGTGTTTGGAAATATTACCAGTTTCTTCGATCATTTCTTCTCACTGACTGATGAGCAGTTAGCGGCATGGAATAATAATGACTATACACAACAGATTTCATCGGCTCTTTTGGACAGAAGGAGGAAGAATCGTCAGGCGTTGAATGAAGAACTGGGCAATTACCGGATACTGCGTACATCACCGCTGACGGAAGTGCCTTTTGTTTGCTGCCCAACCTGCGGGTAGAAAGTAACACGGATCCGGGAGAAAAATTGTTTTTGTAGAAATTTCACCAATGGAAACAATTTCCACGGAGAACGAAGGATGCATTCTAATTTTTTAAGGCAATTTCTATTTCATATCTGCCGGTTTGAAAGCCGGAGCATGCTGTCGTGCAGGTAAATTTTTTATCAGGATCTCTGTTTTTAAGCATTCGGTCACTCCCTTCTCCTGGTTTCATGAGGATACGTTTATGAATGCTGAAAATCTCATCAACTCATGTCGTACTCCCATCGCCGAAAAATAGGCGAAGTGCGTTTGTCCTTTATTTTTCAAGTTCGTTTTCTGAAAAATCGCCGTTAGATTTGCAAACACCGCAACGCTTCACTGAATGAGGTTGATCCGGGAAATCGTATTGCCTTATCATTTCTGACCTATACGGGATCAGTCTTTCAGGAGCAAGTAAATGAAAAAATATTTTGAATAGTAATCATGAAGATATTTAAACACAACGTTGTCCCATCTGTTATGAAATACGCTTTTCTATTACCGTTTCTCCTGGTGTTGAACGGAAAGGTTCATGCACAAAAGGATTATGATGTTTTGACGAATAACTGGATAAAATACTCCGATGCACCCAATGCATTATATCATCACTTTGCCCGGCAGGCAGGTGTTCTGTTAGACAGGCGCGCTGCTTCCCTCAAATCAATACAATCATTGCAGGGATGGCAGCAAAGGCAACGTTATATCCAAAAAACGTTACAGCAATTAGTGGGCACATTTCCTGTTAAAAC
>JADZFY010000047.1 GCA_020854215.1 Chitinophagaceae bacterium
ACAGATGCGTTATCAACAGCGTTATTGATACTGATTCTGAGGCGGCAGGTGACTATAATTACTTGATTATTGTGAAATTGGGTTACAATACGAACGGTATTTACCGCAGAAGGCGACAAGCTCATTAACGCTTCGTGCTGAATAATGTACTCCTCCATCAAATCATAACTGCCTTCCCGCATCTTTCGGATGAGTGTTTCGGGCGTAAGAGACGAAGTTTCGCATACGGATACCTGCTTTCCGGATTGTCCCCTGGAATATTTCAATACCACTTTCCCGGCAGGGCCGGAAAGAAAAGCGTTAGCCACTTCAGCATTCCTTTTAATAGCTTCTATGGTCGTCCATTTTCTTCCACTGAGGTCTTCAAACTTTTTTAAAAATGTGATCTTGTTTTGAAGTACTTCCCGATGTTTTTTTGGATTCATTTTTAGTTGAAATTCATACATTGCTCCCGAACCCATGTACTCGTCTCGTTCTTTTGAACTGATCGCGTAAAATCTGAATGAGAAATAATCCAAAAAAGAAATATTGTAACGAACGGATGAATACAAGATATCTGCAAATAGAGAAACAGGCGAAGTGCCCTTTTTTTTAACAACATAACGCATCAACTTTGCAAACTCTTTTGCAGGAGTACGTATCGCGTAGTATGGCAGGTACAGAAGGCGGCCGATCACAAGTGCAGTTTATATTGGTGAGAAATCCAATTTCACGTCGGGTCTAAACCCCACCACGCGGATTGGCGGTAAAAGAGTTACAGCAGGGCTACAGATTGTTGCTTTTATTCTTTCTTACCATTATTCACTTTTCCCTCAGCCTCCAGCATCCGCATTTCCTTTACATCCTGCAAAAACTCCGATGCAAAAATAAAATCATTCAGCTTTTTGCTTTTACTGTAGATGATCTGTTTATTACTGCCCTCCCATTCTTTTTCACCCTGGTGCATATAGATGATATGGTCGCCAATTTCCATTACGCTATTCATATCATGGGTGTTGATCACCGTTGTCATATTAAACTCTCTGGTAACTTCATAAATCAGTTTATCAATTACCAGTGAGGTTTGCGGGTCAAGTCCGGAATTGGGTTCGTCGCAAAAAAGGTACTTTGGATTTAATACGATGGCGCGTGCAATGCCCACGCGTTTTTTCATACCTCCGCTTATTTCAGCCGGGAATTTTTTATTTGCATCTTTAAGATTGACTCTCTCGAGCACTTCATTCACTTTTTTCAGCTTTTCCGAAAAGGTTAATGTTGTAAACATATCCAGGGGAAACATTACGTTTTGCTGAACGGTTTGACTGTCGAATAATGCCGACCCCTGAAACAGCATTCCAATCTGCTGGCGTAATTCCTTCCTTTCCTCATCTTCCATTTCGGTAAAGTTGTGCCCACTGTATAGTATCTCTCCGCTATCGGGCTCAAATAAACCCACCAGGCATTTCATCAAAACCGTTTTTCCGCTGCCGCTGGCCCCAATTATCAAATTGGCCTTGCCGGCTTCCATTAACGCACTCACTCCGTTGATCACCACTTTATCGCCAAAACTTTTCTTCAGATTTTTTATCTCAATCATTTGTTTGAACCCATTTTATAAGAGTAAAGCGGCCAGTACATAATCTGCAAACAATATCATGATACAGCTCGTAACCACGGCGGTGGTGCTGGCCTTTCCAATTTCAAGCGCGCCGCCCTGTACATAGTAGCCAAAATAAGCAGGGATGCTGGATATGATAAAGGCAAAAGTGTACGCCTTATACAAAGCGAAACTAACATTAAAGGGCAGAAACCCGCTCAATAGCCCTCCATCAAATTCTTCAGGGGAAAGAATACCAGCCCAGGTTCCCGCGAGGCGTCCGCCCCAAATGCCCAGTACGCCGGCAATAATCACCAGCAGGGGTATCATAATAAATGAAGCCAGAATTTTTGGCATTATCAGGTAGGCTTTAGTATTGATCCCCATAATTTCCAGGGCATCAATTTGCTCGCTTACCCGCATGTTGCCCAATTCGCTCGCTATTTTGCTGCCTACTACTCCCGCCAGCACAATACAGGAAATAGTGGGTGCAAATTCAAGAATAACGGTATCGCGTACAATTTGTGCTATGGTAGATTTAGGAATCAAATTACTTACCAACTGGTAGGCAGTTTGCAAAGTAGACACGGCCCCGATAAATAAGGCCACTATCATAACAATTCCCAAAGAACCTATACCAATATCGGAGCATTGATGCATCAGTTCTTTCCAATACATCCTCCAGTTCTCCGGTTTGGTAAGCATCCCTTTTATCATCAAAATATAGCGACCAAAATGGTTGAAAAAATTCATGGGATGTATTTAAAAATGAAACAAAAATACCAGAAAATGAATAATCTTCCGGCCGCCTTCTTCACGATGACCATTCGGATTTCATCATCAGGTTTTATGTAAATGCGTAACAACCAGTTCCCGCAATTGAATCCGAAGCACTTCAGCCATACTATGGCATTGCAAAAATTTATTGTTTCCAAAATAGGCTGCCAATTCACTACACAATTGTTTAATCTTTTCGGGAGGAGCCAGTTCATCCTGATCAACCGAGGCTTTCAAATCGCCTAAACGGTGGCGTTGTGATTTTATCCGCTTAAAAAGCTGTGCCCGTTCTTCCTGCTGATATTGTTCAATTACTTCGGCGTTCAAATGTTGTTGCACCAACTGTACAAAAACCCTGTTTTCCTTAAAAAATTGTGGCAGGTAAAAATTTTTTCGTCCTTCATAAGATTGTTGGTCAAAATCAATTGCCCGGATACAAAACTGTACGTCATCGAAATCCTGGGTGATATCAAATACAAAATTGTAGCTCCGCATATCCCCTAATAAACGGGCAAAACAACGCTCATTAAATTTCACAAACTCCTTGGCAATACGTATCGGGTTAAAATCGGGATGATCGAGGAATTCATGAATAAACATATCCCCGGGTACGCCTGCAATATGCTCTTCTACCAGGGTATCGTTGTCTACAAGATAGTTAATGTAATAAGGAGATAACAAGTGTTCGAGCTCCAGCCCCAGTATGCGCGAAGCATCCGCTTTTTTTATATACAGATAACTGTACACATCATTATAATTATTGACCACTTTTACGCGAAAAGGTTGTGAATTCCCAAACACACAAAAGTCAATCTTTTCCACGCGCAAATGATCCTCCGCCTGATTGGGTCCCGCCGCTTTGATGAGCGAATATACCCTTATCAGCGCCTGGTGTATTTCTGAGATAAGGGAAGGATGGTAAAAAACAGTTTCCCACAAAGTGTCTTCTCCATGCTTATTGTAACAGGGCATAGCCCCGTCAAAATACTTCAGGGATTCGTAGGAAATAGGCAATTGAATCTCCCTGCCGTACCGTTTTAAATATTTTTTAAAAGATTTACTTACGGCATAAATATTCTTCTTACGGGAAATATGGTTTTGGTACTCATCTGCCATCCCTTCTTATTTAGATTTTCTTTCAAGAACAGACATCCGTACTTTTTCACTCTATTGCTTTTTACCTGCCTGTCGCCTGATTATCCGTATCTGCAAAAAAAACTATTTTTTCTTGTTGGTGTCTTTTCTACTTTTTGCAACTTCCTTCTTTCTCACATAGGAGCCGTCAAAAATACAATGAATACCCCGGTAGTTACCACAGCCCTGCAACTCACGCAATGTTACCTTGTTTCCGGTGAACACTAACTCCAACACACAGGGATCGCCCGGTTGACGGTACTCGGCAATATTAGGCTTTACCAAAACGGCCTCACCCTTTAACTCCCCTGTGCAGTCATCCTTCTTCTCAAAATGCACGAAGAACAATAGCTTTTTCGCACCCTTACCGTCGCGTACTGAAACAAAATTTTTTTTGTTTTGCAGATAATCCCCGGATAGTTTATGTTTCCGTTGAAACGTATCTATTGGGTTATATACTTCTTTGGGAACTACCGGTTCATTACTTTCTATTTTGATTAGCGTAAACATGCCCGCTGAATTGTACACATACGCATTTAGCTTGTAATACTCCTGTTGATTCGCACCTTTATAGGTTTGTCGCTCACTGATGACTAAGCGCCTGTCTATACCAGCCGTCACAAATTTGTTTCGGTCCGAATGATTCCTTACAAATGGCATAGCTGCTTTAAAATTCTTGTCTTTATCAAAGCACAACAGGTAAGCCATTTGGCGGGACAAAGTAGCGGCTTTAACCAGCACATAGGTTTCCTGTTTTTCTACTTCGATTTTGCCTATTGCATAAAATTTGGGTTTCGACTGCTTGCTATAGTCTCCCCTGTACACTGAATCCGGAACAAACTGATTTAATATTGGCGCACTAATCAGGAGGGAATCCGGTAACTTTCTACTGATTTGGGTATCGGCGATCTCATAGGGAAGGGGCAGATCCTGAAAGAAAGCGATGAAATCATTTATATCTACGGGTTCCTCACCGGAAAGGTCTTTCTTTTTGTTTTTACATGCCAGCAACAGCAGCACAGCAACGCAAATCGTAAGGATTTTTCGCATATTACCGGATTTCAGTGTGTAAAATATGCCTTTTTGAGATTCCAGCCATATTAAATACCGCTCCCGATAGCAACCGCCGCCCCATTTCCGGATATCTTATTCCGTCCGGTTGTTGGAATCTTTTTCCGCTGTACACCTGCAAAAGGGCTAATTAATAATAAATTAAAAAATATTTATTAGATTCGCCTAATATTTTAATTAGCTATTATAAAACAGGCTATTTATTCCACGAATTCATTTAGATTTTCAGGCTATGGCATGGGGCAAAAATGCGGACGTATCGCTTAGCGAGGTACACGAAAGTATTGACACAACAAATTGGAAACATCGTTCCAAATGGCGGCGGGCAATGGCTTTTATCGGGCCTGCCTACCTGGTGAGCGTAGGATACATGGATCCGGGAAACTGGGCCACCGATTTGGCGGGTGGAAGCAAATTTGGATACACCCTGATATGGGTATTGCTGATGAGTAACCTGATGGCTATTTTACTTCAAAGCCTTTCGGCGCGTTTAGGCATTGTACGTGGAAGAGACCTGGCCCAGGCCAACCGGGAAACCTATCCCAAACCAATAAACTTTATCCTGTACCTGCTGGCCGAGGTTGCCATAGCCGCCACGGACCTGGCTGAAGTGCTGGGTATGGCCATTGGATTGTATTTGCTCACCGGTATTCCGCTGCTCTGGGGTGTGGGCATAACCGTTCTTGATACCTTTTTGCTGTTATTTCTTCAAAGAATGGGTATGCGGGTAATGGAAGCCTTTATTGTGGCGCTGGTGGCCGTAATCGGCATATCCTTTCTGATAGAAATACTGCTGGCCAAACCCGATATGGCAGAAGTAGCTACAGGTTTAATTCCCAGTCTGCCCAACAATGAGGCGTTATTTATTGCCATCGGTATTATTGGTGCAACGGTAATGCCCCATAACCTTTACCTGCACTCGTCGCTGGTACAAACCCGAAAAATTAAAAGAGACGAAAAAAGCATCCGTTACGCGCTAAAGATGAGTGTAGTGGACAGTACCATTGCACTAAACCTTGCGTTTTTAGTAAATGCGGCCATACTGGTGCTCGCAGCCGCAACCTTCTTTAAAACCGGACGTACAGAAGTGGCC
>JADZFY010000048.1 GCA_020854215.1 Chitinophagaceae bacterium
CAGGTGTACCATGACGATACGCCCGATACCCGAAACCTGGAACACCAGAAAAGCGGACTGGTGTGGAATCTCGACAACTGGATATATACCTCCCGCCAGATCCGGTTTAAATGGAAGGACAATCAGCTCATTATTGACAGTCTTACGGATGTGCCTAACGGTCAGTGGGGCCTCGCTAATGACGATTACGGACGTTTATTTCTTTCTTCCGCCGGTGGCGAGGTGGCAGCGCTGGGATTTCAACAGATGCCGGCATACGGTGAACTGGAATTCGAAAAGGATCAATATGAAGGGGATTTTCATGAGCCTTGGCCCATCATTGCTACTCCCGATATAGAAGGCGGCAAAAAGCGTTTGCGTGAAGACAGCACCTTAAACCATTTTACAGGAAGTTGCGGACAATCCGTTTTTCGCGGCGATAGGCTCCCCGCAGCTATGGAAGGAGACCTGTTCATTTGCGAACCGGTGGGGCGACTGATTCGTCGTGCCAAAGTGCTGAATAAAGGGGGAATGCGTGTGGTGAAGAATGCTTATAACAAAGCCGAATTTCTTGCAGCAACAGATATGAATTTCCGACCCGTGAATACGGCTACGGGCCCCGATGGATGCCTGTATATTGTAGATATGTACAGGGGAATTATCCAGGAGGGCACGTGGACAGGGCCTCAATCCTATATACGGCCGCAGATACTTAGCCGTGGACTGGATAAGAATATTGGACGGGGAAGGATTTACCGGGTTGTGCATAAAGCCATACCGCGCGATACGCAAAAACCTGATTTGCTTGATGTGCCGGCTTCAAAATTGCTGGAATATCTTTCACATCCCAATGGCTGGTGGAGAGATAATGCACAAAAACTGTTGATTGTACGTAATGAACAATCTGTTGTGCCTGCATTGAAATCAATGGTGCTCGGCGAGTCTTCTTTCGTGGATAAGTTAATGTTCTGGAAAACGCAGCCCTCGCTGCATGGTCGTATTCATGCCCTATGGACGCTGGAGGGGTTGAAGGCTGTTGATGCCGATTTTCTGCAGCAGGTAATGGACGATAAAGCACCCGAACTTCGGCGTATGGCCCTGTGGATTAGCGAGCCATTTATCAAAAAAGGAGATCAGCAACTGCTTTCCCGTATTGCTGAACTGGCCAAAGATCCGGATACCGATGTGCGCACGCAACTTGCGCAATCATTACAATATAGCACACCCGAAAACGCAAGGCCCATTTTAGAACAGATGACTATAGGTGACAGTAGTCGCAATGGCATGGTGTACCAGGCAGCGCAAATGACGATGGGGCGCCTCACCACGTCATTGCGGGTAGATGTAAATACTGATGGGCTAAACGATGCAGATAAGGCGATGGTAATCAAAGGCGCGGCAAATTTCAGATCATTGTGTTCTTCCTGTCATGGCTCAGATGGTAAAGGGCTACAGTTTGGCGGGTCAGGAATGGTAGCACCGCCTTTGGCAGGCTCTAAACGGGTAACCGGCAGCCCTGGCAAGTTAATTAGAATAGTGTTAAGCGGTCTAACCGGACCGGTGGACGGGAAGGAATATCCGAGTTTGATGCCGCCGATGCTTAATAGTGATGATGAATGGCTGGCAGCAGTTTTGAGTTATATACGAACCAATCTGGGAAACGCTGCACCGGTGATCAAACCCGATGCGATTAAAAAAGTGCGCGACGTGGTGGGGAGAAGATGGGACCCGTGGACGCTGGCAGAATTGGAAAAAGTAAAAGAATAAACAGGGGCGACGTTGTCGGTCGGCATCCCACACCGGATAACGGATCCAAGCGCTATATTTGTTGTTAATACCTTTGTGAGATGAAATTCAGTCGTTTTTTCGAGCATGTGCATGTAGATGAGTTTTCCTCAACACCCAAGTACCTGCAACTTACCCATTCCATTTTGAATGCCATCGAGGCAGGTAAGCTCAAAAAAGATGACCTGGTTCCTTCAATTAATGAACTGAGTTTTGAACTGGAGATTTCACGGGATACTGCTGAAAAAGGATACAAGCACCTGAAGAAAATGGGGGTGTTGGGATCGGTGCCGGGTAAAGGATATTATATTGTTAACGACGACATTAAGCAAACACAGCACGTGATGTTGTTGTTTAATAAACTCAGCGCGCATAAAAAAATCATTTATGATGGATTTGTAGCCACGCTTGGAGAGCACGCCGCTATTGATTTCTATATTTATAATAATGATTTTGCCCTGTTCAAAAAATTATTGACGAACGCCAAGGAAGATTATTCCCACTATGTAATTATTCCGCATTTTATTGAAGGCGGCGACAATGCGCATGAAATCATCAATACTATACCACGACATAAATTAATTCTTCTTGATAAAAAAGTTACCGGTGTAAACGGCGACTACGGTGCCGTATACGAAAATTTTGAAAATGACATTTATAATGCACTCGAACAGGCACTCAAACAATTAGCTAAATACCATACTTTAAAAATCATATTTCCTGAAAAGAGCTATTACCCTAAAGGAATACTGAAAGGGTTCAATCGTTTTTGTCAGGAATACGCTTTCACTCACAAAATAGTGCACGATATTGCTAAAGAACCCATCAACAGTGGGGAAGTGTATATTAACGTGATGGAAGCCGATCTGGTAACACTCATTGAACGGCTTATTACCATGAAGTACAAAATAGGAAAACACATTGGTGTAATCTCCTATAACGAAACCGTGATGAAGAAGATTATTTTAAACGGAATAACCACAATTTCAACCGACTTTCATCAGATGGGAGTCAGGGCTGCTGAACTCATTTTATCCGGCGCAAAAGATCACATTGAAGTGCCTTTTAAACTTACTTTGCGTTCGTCGTTGTAAACATCAGCGGAATATTCACCCTCACACTAAAATTTCTTCCCATATTAAATACACCCTGCCGCCCGGTAAGATGGTTTACATCCGTATATTTTAACCGGCTTAAATGGTTTTGATAGGCTGCATTGGTGAGATTGTTGCCGGTGAGAAAAATTGAAAACAATGTTTTCTTACGGTGCCGGATATCCGCTCCTGCCAAAATGTTCAGTAAATAGTAACCCTTTGTGGGTGTTTCTGTGTGGTAGGCAGTGAAGGCCCTTTGTTGTCTGAAGGTATTATCAAACTCAATAGTAAAAGACAATTCGCGGATCCGTTTTCCTTTCTTTAAAAATGTTGCTTGCATTTGGGTAATCAGCCTCGCGGCAGGAATAAGCGGAACGTTATTCACTCCATCTATGGGTTGGTGAAATCTCCCTCTCACATACGAAAACGTGTTTTCAAAATGCAGCCAGTCCAACGGGTGGGGGTGGAGATCAATATATATTTCCGCGCCATACAACAAGGCTTTGGCCTGGGCGAAGGTAAACGCAGTAATCGTTTTTCCGTCAACCTGTACCAGGGAATCTTCTCCATTTGCGGCCGACAGTTTTCGGTAAAAAATAAAATCGTTAATGGCATTAACAAACCCTGTTGCCCGCAATGAAAGATGTTCCGTATTTACCTCTGTGCCTAAATCGGCTTGTAAACTATTTTCGGAGCGCAAATGCCGATCGCCGTATTCATACCGGTTTGTGCCTTCATGCGTACCGTTGGATGCCAGTTCGGCAATGCCGGGTGCACGAAATCCTCTGGCAATATTCAATTTCAATGTGGTGGTTTTGCCGGCTTCATAACTGATGCCCGCACTGCCGGTTATATTATTGAAAGACCGGGTGAAGGCTTCAAACTTTGTGGTGTTGTTTTCAATTAATTGTTTTGAACGGATGTGTCGGTTGTCAAAACGTATACCTCCGCTTAAACTAAATTTGTTGTAATTGCGCTGCGTATATACGAATGCACCCAGGTCAAACAAATGATATTCGGGAATAAGTACTTCTTCGGCTTTGTTGTCATTGGTCTGCCACATACCGGAAATACCGGTAGCCGTTTTCCATTTGTTGTTGTCCGGAAGGCGGTATTGTATATTATAGGTAATGGTATTAAGATCAAAAAACAGTTGCGGTGTGTTGGGTTCAAGCACATCGGCAAACTCTTTTCTTCTATTATTCTGAAACCCTGCGTTAATGTTGAGTTTGCCATTACCTACATTGATTCGGTTTTCAGAGGCTATCCTAAAGTGTTGAACGTTCTGCCGGGGAAGTTGAGGATGAATACCTGAAAAATCGGAGTTTGCTGCAACGGCAGTTGTTGCTGTGCCATTAAAGTTGATTTTATGAGTGAAATTTCCTGTGAGTTGATCGCGGTTGCCTTCAATAAGCCCCGGCTCCTGGTGAAAGTGGCTCACAATAAGATGGGTGTATCCCCAGCCTCCGTTATAGCCAATATAACCACCCATATTTTTTTCGTAAAATTTAGAATTCAATACGTAGCCGTCATATTTATTTTTATAGTCCTGTGCACCTTTGAATGATCCATACAGGTTCCAATTTAATCCATTATTGTTCCCGGCCAGGTTGGCGCCAATCCCCCGAAGTTTATTATTAGTCTGATAATTTGCCGTCAGGTTTCCCTTAATCGTTCCCTCAGGTGCCGGTATATTGGTTAAAATATTGATTACCCCGGCCATAGCATCACTTCCGTAAATCAGCGAAGCCGGTCCTTTGAGTATCTCCACTTTTTGTACGCTGTATTCATCAATTTCAATCCCGTGTTCATCACCCCATTGCTGTCCTTCCTGACGTACGCCGTCATTGAGCACTACCACGCGGTTATAGCCTAACCCTCTGATAACAGGTTTTGAAATGGATGGGCCCGTAGATACCTGTGCAATGCCCGGCTGCTTACTCAATGCATCAATCAAATTGGTTGCGGTTACCTGAGCCAGTTCTTTTTTGCCCACAATGTTAACCGGTGTGGGCGTTCTTCGGATTTTGGAGGCAGTGGAAACACCGGTTACCGTGATGCTTTCATTTTCCAGCACAGCAGGCAACAGCGAAAAATTCCTTTGCAGATTTGAGTTAAGGTTTATCTGTTCCGTGATGCTGCTGTACCCAACAAAAGAAACTTCTATCAGGTAGCTTCCCTGGGGTATATTCCGTATGATGTAGGCGCCTCCCGCATCGGTTATGGCACCTGTTTTAGCGTCTGCAATATATACTGAAGCACCAGGAAGGGGTGCACCGGTTTGTGCATCGGTTACCATGCCAGACAAATTTATTCTGCTTACTCCTTCGCGAAGTGCACCGGCAAGGTTGCCTGGCTGTTGCCGGGCCGCTACAGCACCCAGGCATAGCAGGTATACGGTAATTGATGCGAGTAAAGTCCTCGTATAGTGATGGTTCATAATAAGAAATAATATGCTTGAATAATACAGATGCTTCTGTTTTGCAGCAGGAAGCAACAGGTTCGGATCGGAATAACTTAGGAGCGGAAATGAGGAGGCCCCCGAAGTGCCGTATGTTCCACTGTTTCCGGATATAACGGAGCGAAAGAAATACCGGCAAAAACGAATGGGAAACTGGCAATGAAATGCGTAACAGGACGGTTAAACAGAAAAACTTTCTCTACATGGAGGTTGCAAACCAGACATTGATGCTTTTTTGTCGAAAC
>JADZFY010000049.1 GCA_020854215.1 Chitinophagaceae bacterium
GATGACAGGGCAGCTCCCGAATTATCGGGACTAACCAACTGAACTACCGATCCAATATTTTAAAAGAACAACATGATCAGGCCCCGAATCCGTCTCTACGTCCGTAGAGATGACAGGGTAGCTCCCGAATTATCGGGACTAACCAACTGAACTACCGATCCAATATTTAAAAAGAACAACATGATCAGGCCCCGAACCCTTCTCTACGTCCGTAGAGATGACAGGGCAGCTCCCGAATTATCGGGACTAACCAACTGAACTACCGATCCAATATCTTAAAAGAGCCTGATTCTCAAAAAACGGGTATATAATATACCTGTATTTTTCAGGACGGCAAAGATAGGGTTTTTGAATGCTTTCCAAAAAGTTTTTTAAAAATTGCTACCAACCTGTGTTATCATCATTTACCCCAAAACAGGCAGGCAAAGAATATTCGTGTTTCCTGTTTATCTTTAAGCTGGGCTGGCAGTATTGGAGCAGTTTTTACAGAAAAAATAAAAATACCATGTCTCTAAAAGAAACCTTTACCGTTCACGGTGAAAACCTGGTTAAAAAAATTAAGGAACTGATTGAGGAGGGAAATATCAGAAAGATCACCATTTCGGATAAGTCGGGCAAAGAATTAGTAACTTTTCCGCTAACCATTGGCGTGGTTGGTGCATTACTGGCACCGGTATTGGCCGCAGTGGGTGCATTAGCCGCGCTGATTGGCGAGTGCGCGATAACAGTAGAGCGGGAAGATGGTTCGCCGGATGATAATCCCGAATCAAAACAATAATCCACATGCACGTGGGTATTAAAATGGTTTTTTCGGCTTTAGTATTACCGGTAGTTTGTAAACTATTCTCATTTCAGCCTTAAATCCCCAAAATGAACCGAAGTTATTACACAGTGGGTCTTATTTTGCTCACTTTTTTTGTTATCTCCTTTTTAACTAACATCACCGGTCCGCTTATTCCAGACATCATCCAGGGGTTTGATCTCAGCCTTACACTGGTGGCATTACTTCCGTTTGCGTTTTTTATAGCCTACGGTGTTATGTCTATTCCGTCGGGGATGTTACTGGAGAAATACAATGAGAAAAAAATGATGTCTGCAGCGTTTGCAGTCGCATTTCTCGGTTCACTCCTCCTTGTGCTTTCTCCCAATTATCTTAGTGCAGTATTATCGCTATTTCTGATCGGTTGCGGTATGGCCATACTGCAAGTAGTGATCAATCCGTTGCTGCGAACCGCAGGTGGAGAAGAACATTATGCATTTAACTCTATTCTTGCCCAGTTGATTTTTGGATTAGCCTCATTTGTTAGTCCCCTGGTTTATTCAGGCATGGTTTCTAAACTGCAGGCAGAGGAAAAATCGGGCGGACTATTTGGGCTACTTGCTCAATTTACCCCGGCTGATCTTCCATGGATATCGCTGTATTGGTTGTTTGCTGTTATTTCTTTAGCGATGATTGCGATAATTATGGTTTCCCATTTTCCTAAAGTAGAGCTGAGTCAGGATGAAAAAGCCGGTACCTTTAAAACCTATATTCACCTGTTTAAACAGCGGGTGGTGATACTTTATTTTATTGCACTGTTCTGTTATGTTGGGGCCGAACAGGGGGTGGCCAATTGGATATCGCAGTTTTTGCTCACCTACCACGGCTACGATCCGCAGCGTACCGGAGCCGAGATTGTTGCGTATTTCTGGGGGCTAATGACCGCCGGTGGTGTGCTCGGTCTTTTGCTGGTGAAGCTCATGGATAGCCGTAAAGTGTTGGTGCTGTTTACAGCTCTTGCCCTTATTTGTTTAACCGCGGGCTTGTTTGGTCCGGGTAATGTGGCACTTGTTGCGTTTCCTTTGGTGGGCTTTTTTGCTTCCGTAATGTATCCGATTATTTTTTCTCTTGCTTTGAATTCGGTCAAAGAACATCATGGGTCCTTTGCGGGTATTTTAGTTACCGGAATAGTAGGAGGTGCTATCGTTCCGCTTATTGTGGGATCGCTGGGAGACCAGATTGGACTGCGTTACGGTATGTTATTTCTTTATATTCCCATTGGCTATATACTGAGCATAGGATTCTGGGCGCGCCCCATTATTACCAATAAAGTCATCACCAGAAAGAAAAAGGTGGCTACACCATAGTACAACCTATATTATATATGAATCAGGAGGCAATCATAGGCATTGATCTCGGTGCAACGAATATCAGGGGAGGCCTTGTTAGCAACAGTTTAATTTCAAACACTCAGGCAAGAGCTATTAAAAGTAAAGGAACAGTGGAGGAAGTATTGCAGGATGTATTTGATATTACGGATGCACTGATTAACCCGTCTGTTGCGGGTATTGGAATTGGTGTGCCGAGTGTGGTAGATGTTCAAAAGGGCATTGTGTATGATGTGCAGTATATTCCCTCCTGGAAAGAAGTACACCTAAAGACGATAATGGAAAAGCGTTATGGCATTCCGGTTTTTGTAAATAATGATGCCAACTGTTTTGCGCTCGGTGAACTATATTTTGGAAAGGGCATTGGGGAGGAGCACATGATAGGCCTGACCATTGGAACAGGTATAGGTGCGGGAATAATCATTAACAAACGTCTTTATGCAGGCCCAAACTGTGGTGCAGGAGAATTTGGCATGGTGGAATACCTCGATCATTGTTATGAATATTATGCAAGCGGACAGTTCTTTCAAAACGTATATCAAACCGACGGACAAGTTGTATTTGAGCGGGCGAAGGCTGGTGATGTTGAGGCACGCCAATGGTACGCTGAAATGGGCATTCATTTGGGCAATACCATTAAAATGGTGATGTATGCTTATGATCCGCCGTTGATTGTTTTTGGTGGCTCTGTCCGAAAGGCCTATTCGTATTTTCAGCATACCATGTGGGAAAGCATCAACAGCTTTGCATTCAAAAAATCGATGCAACGTTTACGTATTGAACTGTCCGAACTGCAAAACAGCGGAATACTTGGCGCCGCCGGACTGTACTACGATGCACAGCGATAGAATGCCCAAAGGTATGTGCCTGCTGCTGAAAGCGATCTGCCGTAACCTTTAGGCAGGAGCCAACGGACACCGGTCAAATCGTAATGCGGTTTGTCCCTTTTCTGATCGAAACATTTTTCACTTTGTTTTTATAGCGAATGGTAAGGGATCCTGCTTTGCCTGCGTGGATATGAAGTGTGGTTATTTTACCAGCTTGCCACCCGAAGTCAAGAGTGTAACCACCGCGGGCACGCAATCCCGTAATCTTGCCTTCCGGCCACGAAGAAGGCAAAGCCGGCAATAGGCTGATTTCATTGTTTTGCGATTGTAACAACATTTCGGCAATACCCGCCGCGCCACCAAAATTCCCGTCAATCTGAAAGGGGGGGTGGGTACTTAACAGGCTGTTTAAGGTACTCTTCTGCAAGAGGGATTGCACCTGGGCGCCACATTCTTCACCATTTTGCAGACGGGCATAAAAATTAATGATCCAGGCCTTACTCCATCCCGTATGTCCGCCACCGTTGGATAATCTCCGTTCGATGGTTTTCTTTGCTGCAGTGAACAGCTCGGGGGTTTGGGGTGAAATGAGATTGAGGGGATAAAGCCCCAGCAAGTGCGACATGTGGCGGTGTCCGGGCTCAACTTCTTCAAAATCTTTTATCCATTCCTGGATTGTTCCATTGGAGCCAATTTTTATTGGCGGAAGTTTTTGTTGAGTCGTCTTAACCCGTTGAACCATGTCTGCATCAACACGCAGCATTTCAGCCGCCTCAATAAAATTATTAAAAAGACCATGGATAATTTCTATGTCAATGGTGCTGCCGTAACACAACTGCGAACTTTCCTTTCGGTTGGTGCCAGGAACAAAAAAGGCATTTTCGGGTGAATGAGATGGATTGGTAACCAGATAGCCTTCTGGTGAAGTGACCAGAAAATCGAGCACAAATTCCACCGAACCCCTCATGACAGGATAGGCCGTTGAGCGGAGATAGGTGGTATCTCCTGTAAACTCAAAATGACGGAAAAGGGGAAAGGTCATCCAGGGGCCTGCCATGGGTGATACACCCCAAACGCCGTCGGCTACGGCTGTTCTGCCAAAAACGTCAGTTAAATGATGTAGCGTCCATCCGTTAGCGTTATACATCTCCCGGGCCGTTACTGACCCTGGTTTGATGAGTTGTTTCATGAAATTTGCCAGAAGCAGTGTGGTTTCAGAAAGGTTACCGGTTTCTGCAGGCCAATAGTTCATCTGCAAGTTGATGTTGGTATGAAAGTCAGCATTCCAGGGTGCC
>JADZFY010000050.1 GCA_020854215.1 Chitinophagaceae bacterium
ACAGCATAGCTTAACTGTTTGCCCTGCCCGATGTCTGCGAGGCTAAACCATGCATCTTGTTGAATGGTAACACCACCGTTGTCGTTGGACTGGGGAGACACAATCACATTCCATTTATTTTTTCTGTCCTCAGCATTTAACGTAACCTGGCTGTACCGGGGTTGTATATTCCTGCGATTGGGAAAAACCCATATTTGTAAAAATTTTACCGGCTTGTTGTCATTGGCGTTATACTCACTATGCGTAATCCCCGTGCCCGCACTCATTGCCTGAATGTCGCCATAGCGGATAACAGATTTGTTACCCATGCTATCCGCATGTTCCAGATCTCCTTCGAGTGGAATAGAGATGATTTCCATATTGTCGTGCGGATGTCTCCCAAAACCTTTGCCGGCTGCTACGGTATCGTCATTGAGTACACGCAATGCACCGAAGTGAATGCGCTCGGGATTATGGTAATTGGCAAAACTGAAAGTATGAAAACTTTTCAGCCAGCCATGATCGGCTTGCCCTCTTGTATTTGCCTTGTGAATTACAGTTTTTGCCATATCGTTGTTTTGAATACAAAATTACAGCAGCGTCTACCGTCCGCGAATAATGCAGATTAAGTACAATACTTAATCCAGGTTAAGATTCAACTATTTATCGGCGGCCGGCTGATTGAGCATTTTACTTAGAAATTCCGGCGTAACACCAATATATGCGGCTATCTGTTTTTGCGGAAGACGTTGGATTAAGGTGGGATAGAGGCGGCAAAAGCTTTCGTATCGCTCTTTAGCCGACAGACTCATGTTGCCAATCAGCCGGTGTTGAAAAGCAATCAACGCTTTTTCGGTGATTATTCTAAAGTATCGTTCAAATTGCGGAATAGTAGTATACACTTGCTCCAGGTCTGATTTAAGTATCAGCAGTATTTCCGAATCGTCAATGGCATCAATATACAAGGTTCCCGGCCGTTGCGTTAAAAGACTCCGCATATCGCCAATCCACCAACCCGGTGGAGCAAACTGCAGTACATGCTCAAAGCCGTTCCTGTCAACGGAATAGCTGCGTAAGCATCCGTCTACAACAAAAGCGAGTTGCGTATTCGTGTCTCCCTCCTGGTAAAGGAAATGCCGCTTGCGCATCTTTCTGCTTTTCAAAAAAGATACAAACCGCTGCGTTTCATCAGGTGTGAGGCTGATGTACATGGCAACACTCTCCAGTAATCGGGAAACATTCATAATAACTGAGTACAACTACAAAACTAACTGTTTTTACTTCTGCCGGCACGCCAACTTTATTATCCGAAATTTTGCTGTAGCCCGGGAAAAGCAAAATACCCTTCCCCAATGTCATTGACAGTTGAGGGGCCATGAAATCGTTAGATGCAATCTGATTCATACTCGGGTCAAATAAATACAGGTCACCAGCGTTATTGCGCTCTATTCATAAAATGCCTGGCACTTAGAGATCAGCGTACTGCCATTCAATGTGACCGATATTACAACTGGTCCAACAACTCAACCACTTTTTCTGTTTGTAAGATAAAATAGCCAAAACGGTCGTTACTGATGCCCTCCCTGAGCTGGTAACTAAACACCAGTTTGTCATTCAGAATGGCCGTTTCAAAATATTTAAAGGAGATGCCCTGATACTGTTTCATTTCCTCGCCTATTTCATACAAATGGGTGGAAAGTATAAATAAGGAGCCTTTGATGCGGATCAATCCTTTAATAACGGTAAGGGAGCAGCGCATGGCGTCTTGTATATTTGTTCCCTTAAACAATTCATCTATCAGTACCAGCCACTTTTTTCCATCGCTAATCGTGAGTATTGTCTTTTTAATCCGCTGTACTTCATTAAAGAAAAAACTTTCGCCTTTTACGATATTATCCTCTACATTGATATTACTCAATATGCCGTCAAACAACGAAAGCGTGAGCTTTGCTGCCGGCACTCCCATTCCCAAATGTGCAAGATATACCGCAACACCCAACGATTTGATGAATGTACTCTTGCCGGCCATGTTAGCCCCCGTTAAAAACAAAAAATTACTCCGGGGTGATAACTCTATATCGTAGGATATCGGATCGGCAAGGAGAATATGATACAGTTGATCTGCTTTTACCAGCGGTTCATCCGAAGCCACAAACTCGGGAAAAGTTAAGCCATACTGCTTCACAGCCCTGGACATTGCGTACCATGCGTCCAACTGGTAAAACATATCGGTTAACTCACTAAAATGCATTTTAAACGAACCACTCAAAAAATGTCCGTAGTAAAGGTTCTCGCGAACGGAGAAACGCTCTCCTGCTTTTTTGTTTAAGAGTTCCTGCAATTGCCGGTGCTGCAAAAGTGTGCGTATCCGCCCGGCAAAGGATTGCAATCTGGCCGGTGCCCCGGGTGAACCGATAAGGGCAGCAATTTGCTGCATACCGGAGAAAAAATCACGGAAATGCTTAACCGAAAAGCGAACCAGCCCGTAATCTGCACTATGGAGTATTTTGTACAACCGGCTGCTGATAAAATCGGCGGAATGAGGGATGGGATCGAGAGGGGTATCATAAAACCGTTCTATCATTATAAGGGTGCCATTGGTGATGCCTGATGGCCATTCTTCCAACCGGGATGCAAGCAGTCGAATAATATCCTGGGTATCCTTTATTTTTTGTATCGAATCAAAAGGCTCCCGCATCAGATGTCGAAGCCAGTCTTTCCCCCCATTGGTTCGGGTGAAATCAATTTTATGGAAAATGGAAAACGTTTCTTCGTTGCTGAAGACGGAAAGATCGTTATATGTGATTTTGTCTATTTGCATGAACAATTATCATCGCTTGTACCTATTCCTTGCTAACGGCTAAATGTCATTCGCATTCCCTTTTGAGATTCATTCCAGATGGCCTTTCCACAATTTTCATACACTAAGTTGCCATTTACAAAAGTGTGGGAAATGGCAGCCGGAAAAGTAAAGCCTTCCAGCGGGCTCCATCCGCACTGATACAGAATATCATCGCGGTGTACCGGTTGATCTTTATTGATATCGGTAATCACTAAGTCGGCCCAATACCCTTCCCGGATATACCCCCTGTCTGGCAGTTGATAACAATCTGCAACGGCATGGCTCATTTTGCGTGCGATGGTTTCCAGGCTAATTTTTCCCTGTTTAAAATAATACAACATCAGCAGCAAAGGATGCTGCACAAGCGGCAAACCTGCATGGGCCTGTTCGTATTGCAGGCCTTCTACGGCGACGAGTTTCCCGTTTTCATCGCGGTAATATCC
>JADZFY010000051.1 GCA_020854215.1 Chitinophagaceae bacterium
GATTTGATTGCAGGCAACCAGGGATTGAATACACAATGCAGGGTAAATGAAAAAGAACCCGCGGAAATGTATTATAAAGATTTTGACGACAACGGATCGGTGGATCCGATACTTTGTTTTTACATCCGGCATAAAAGCTATCCGTATGTTACAAGGGATGAGTTGCTGGATCAAATGAGTACCATGCGCACCCGGTACACCAGTTATAAATCTTATGCCGATCAAACCCTCACAGATATTTTCACTGCCAATGAATTAAAAGATGCCGGTCATTTGAAAGCGGATTACCTGAATACCACATACTTCGAAATGAGCAGCGATGGTAAATTTCGTGAGAAATTATTGCCCTTGCATGCGCAGGCTTCGCCTGTATTTACAATTGATACGCTGGATTTTGATAAAGACGGACAGAAGGACCTGTTGCTGTGCGGAAATATCAATCAGGCACGCTTAAGATTTGGAAAGTATGACGCCAATTACGGCGTGTTGCTGAAAGGTGATGGTAAAGGCAATTTTGCCTACGTGCCGCAGTGGCAATCCGGGTTGCGGCTATGGGGTGACGTTAGAAGTGTGTTACAGGTGAACCACACCTGGTTGTTTGGTATTAATAATGGTGAAATCAAAGCATATTCCCTGCAACAAAAATAGATTAAAGAGGGCCGGGGAAAAGCCAATTAGCGAAACGGGTGTGGTGATTTGAATGCTGAATGCCTCCAATTTTACGACATACCCCTTTCGACTCAACACTCACGATTCTGGTTTCTGAATTATAATCGCTGTTATGAAAAATTTCTTCTTTGCTGTGTTTTTCGTTGGAGTTGTTTCAGGTTGCACATCCGAACAATCCAAATCTCCCGTACTCACCAATGCAGACATTGGGAAGGTGATGTTTGAAATGACGGAGTTGATGATCCATGACATCACTAACCCACCACTGGCAGCGCGTTTTTTCAGCTATGCCCTCCTCGCCGGATACGAAGTGGTTGTGCAAAACGATACTTCATTCCGGTCTCTCCATGGAATCGTAAACGAATATCCGGATATCAAAAAACCTGATGAGGTAAAGGGCTATCATGTTCAGCTTTCCGCGATCCTCGCCATGCTCGAAACTGCTCAAAAAATGCAGCCATCCGGAAAACAACTCGCTGCGTTTGGAGCGTCGTATTTGGATTCCTGCAGAAAAGCGGGTTTTTCAGAAGAAACGATTACTGCTTCAGGCCGCTATGCGCAGCAAATCAGCAAAGCAATTGTAGCATACGCCAAAGCCGATAAGTATAATCTGATCAGCAATCTTCCCCGGTACACTCCATTAAAAGGTGACGCCTACTGGTATCCCACGCCGCCGGGTTATATGGCCGCGGTGGAACCCTATTTTAATACGATACGCCCGTTTTTTCTGGATTCAGCCGACCAGTTCATCCCTCCGCCTCCGGCTCCTTATTCTACTGAAAAGCAATCTGCCTTCTATAAAATGCTGCAGGATAATTTTAAACAGGGAGCATCAGATCTGTCGGATGAACATCGGTTAATTGCAGCGTATTGGGATTGTAATCCGTTTGCCGTACAGGATGACGGGCACCTGATGGTGGGCTTGAAAAAAATATCGCCGGGTGCACACTGGATTGGAATCACGACAGTAGTATGCCGGGATACGAAAAAAACTTTCAATGAGGCAATGTTTATCCATACCCTGGTGGCAATGGGACTGATGGATAGTTTTATGGCCTGCTGGGACGAAAAGTACAGAAGTAACCGGGTACGACCCGAAACAGCCATCCGTCGGCAAATAGACCCGCATTGGAAACCGTTGCTGCAAACGCCGCCGTTTCCCGAATATTTAAGCGGCCATTCCTGTGCGTCTGCTACTTCGGCAACTATTCTCACCCATTATATTGGTAATAATATACCATTTACCGATACGGTTGAAACCCGTTACGGGCTCCCCGCCCGTTCATTCAAATCCTTTAATAATGCAGCAGAAGAAGCCGCGATCTCGCGATTTTACGGTGGCATTCATTACATGGATGCGATTAACGACGGATTGGTGCAGGGAAAAAAAGTGGGCGAATGGTTGATCCGGAGAGTTGGAAAGTGAGTGGAATAATGCAAAAAATTTCAGCATGTTTTGATGGGATAGATGCGAATATTCCGGAGCAATTCCTTTAGGCAAAATGGATGTATCCGAATACATACACTAATGGCCTTTTTTTGATGCACGGGGCGCATGTTTCGGCGTGGCGTGCATAAAGACGACCGCATATAATTTTAATCCCAATTAAGGGGATGACAGGTTCGCTTTGCTAATTAATATTTTGATGTGCCGGATCTTTTATTATAGCCCGAAGGGCATGAACCGTGCCTGCGGCAGGCAGGTGTGAATAGCCCCCTGCAACGCTGGGGGTAACAGGAAAAAATAGACACACAACCCGCCGCGACGGGTCGTGTTGTTCATCTATCTTTTACCCTGAGTGTAACTCAGGGCTATTCATTTTTAAGCCCTTCGGGATTTTCCCCGGCACATCAAAATATTAATTAGCCGGGTGTATTTTAATTTTTCGCAGGCGGCTGGTGACGCTCCCGTAGAGCCTGCTCCCGTTCGTTGTCTCACCATAACCGTCAACTTTAGCCCGGAGGGCATGAACCGTGCCTGCGGCAGGCAGATGTGAATAGCCCCCTGCAATGCTGGGTGTAACAGGAAAAAATAGACACACAACCCGCCGCGACGGGTCGTGTTGTTCACCTATCTTTTATCCTGAGTGTAACTCAGGGCTATTCATTTTTAAGCCCTTCGTGCTTTCCCCCGGCACATCAAAATATTAATTAGCCGGGTGTATTTTAATTTTTCGCAGGCGGCTGGTGACGCTCCCGTAGAACCTGCTACCGTTCGGTGTCTTACCATAACCGTCAACTTAAGACCGGAGGGCATGAACCGTGCCTGCGGCAGGCAGGTGTGAATAGCCCCCTGCAATGCAGGGGGTAACAGGAAAAAATAGACACACAAGCCGTCGCGACGGGTCGTGTTGTTCATCTATCTTTTATCCTGAGTGTAACTCAGGGCTATTCATTTTTAAGCCCTTCGGGATTTTCCCCGGCACATCAAAATATTAATTAGCCGGGTGTATTTTAATTTTTCGCAGGCGGATGGTGACGCTCCCGTAGAGCCTGCTACCGTTCGGTGTCTCACCATAACCGTCAACTTAAGCCCGGAGGGCTTGAATTTGAGTAGCCCCCAACAAAGTTGGGGGCAAAATGTAGAGGTTTTTGTTGAACCCCGTAGGGGTTCAATGTAAAATTGCCGCAAATATCCACCGGTTACACCGATGGCTAATCAAATTATACCCCATTCGGGGTATTTGAGCACCCGGTTTTTTTAAGTTGACGGCCTTGGAGGCACCAGCCGGTAAGTTATATACGGAACGAAAAATTGAATTGCACCCTAATTAGCCGGTCGCTTTCGGGTATTAATTTGTATTTTAGAACTTTTCGTAGTAAACCCTCTCATCAACCAATATGAAGTCAAAACAAAAGAACTCAAGGCGCCTGTTCCTGAAAAATTCAATAGGCGCTTTAGCGGCATTTACCATTGTGCCCAGGCATGTGCTCGGCGGACCGGGCTATCTCGCTCCAAGCGATAATCTCACCAAAGCAGTGATTGGCGTAGGTGGAATGGGCCGAGGCCATTTTGCTTACGCAGGAACAAAAACAGTTGCTGTTTGCGACGTAGACACCCGCCATATTCAACTGGCGCTGGATGCATTGGGCGGAGGTAATGGCGTGAAGACTTTCAGGGATTACCGGGAGTTGATTACGCTGCCCGAAGTAGATATTGTTCATATCGCCACACCTCCACACTGGCATGGGATTATTGCTGCAGATGCGGCCCGTGCCGGTAAAGATATCTGGTGTGAAAAGCCCATGACCCGCACCATTGGAGAAGGAAAACGACTGGTGGAAGCAGTGCAACAACACGGTCGTATATTCAGGCTTAATACCTGGTTCCGGTTTGACGATATTTTTTACGGAATGGGTACTACCGTTAAACCTATTAAAAAGTTAGTGGAGAGCGAGCTGCTGGGATGGCCTTTAAAAGTTACAGTGAGCAAACATACCGGCTTCGACTGGAAATTTTATTGGGTGGGTAAAACCCACCTGCAACCGGAACCTATTCCTAAAGAACTGGACTATAACATGTGGCTTGGACCCGCTCCTTATAAACCTTATAATGCCCATCGGGTGCATACAACGTTCAGGGGATATTGGGATTATGACGGTGGCGGACTGGGTGATATGGGACAACATTATATAGATCCGGTTCAGTATTTCCTGGGGAAAGATGATACCAGTCCGGTATTGGTAGAGGTGGATGCTCCGCAACAGCATGATGATGCGGTGGGTACCTGGAGAAAGATCACCTTTACATACGAAGACGGTTGTCAGATTATTCTGGATGGGGCAGGTACTGAAGAAAACGCCGCATACATCGAAGGACCTAAAGGAAAATTATATCCCGGATTTCGTTCGGATATTCCCAACCTTGAAATGAAATTGGCAGCCTTTCCCGATCCGCTACCCCAGGTAACAGACTTCGTGGATGCGGTGAAGAACCGGAAAACATTCGCGTTAAATGAAGCGAACGGGCACCGGTCTGCCACCATCGTCAATATGGGTAAAATTGCGCTGCAACTTGGGCGGTCCCTGAAGTTTGATCCCGTGAAACAGGAGTTTATCAACGACGAAGGAGCAAATCGTTTGCTTAATCCGCCGTTGCGTGAGCCCTGGTTTATGTCGTAACCGACCAATGGGAAAGACAGGAATCTCCGGAAGTTTTACAACTTCGGGTTCGTTTCAACCGCAACGCTGCCTATGACCCTAAAAACAGGAACTACAATTCAATAAAATTCACCCGACAATTCTCTTTTACATGCGACAATCATTCATATCCTTTCTTCTTTTCTTTTCTGTGCTCCAAATAACTGTGGCACAAACAGACGATAACAGAACCATCACCACTAAAATAGCCGACCTCCTGGCAAAAACACCGGCAGAGGATGCAACCCACCTCAATTCAAACGTTGCAGCAGTTGCCAATATGGGAGCTCCCGGATTAATGGAAATGGTTGGTCGTTTAAACACGCCTGGAGATCATACCCGGTTGCACTTTGCGATCAATGGTTTTTCGTATGCAGCAAGTCAGCCCGGCAAAGAAAACTGGCGGCAGATGGCTGTGGCTGCGTTCGGCGAAGCACTTCAAAAATTGACCGACAAGGAAGCCCAATTATTTACAATAACCCAACTCGGGCACGTGGGTAAAGATGATGCAGTACCCTATCTGAAAAGTTTTTTACATGATGAAAGACTTTCTGATGCAGCATCGAGGGCGTTAGCATCAATTAATACCGAAACTTCTAATAACGCATTGGTTGCCGCATTGTCAGGAGCATCCGGAAATGCACAACGTTCGCTGGTTCAGGCTTTGGGAGACACGCGGTACATGGGTGCATTAACGCAAATTTCGGCATTGGCTAACAGTTCAGATGCATCACTATCCAAAGTGGCTTTGTACGCTCTCGCCCGCATTGCTGATCCTGCGTCACTGAAGCAATTGAGCAAAGCAGCCGCTAAATCCGCCTATGGATATGATCAAACCGATGCCACTTCTTCCTATTTGTTATACCTGGGGCAATTGGCAGGCAATGGACATGCATCTGTCGCAGAGAAGGAGGCGGCCAAATTACTGAAGAAGGCTTCCAAACAGATTCATACACGAAGTGCGGCTTTAAAAATATTGACAGACATCCAGGGGGCAAATAGCACGGAACTGTTAACCAAAGCCATGAAGGATAAAAATGCAGCATATAGAGACGCTGCGCTGAAATTTGCGCAACCCTACCTTACCGAAGCAAATGCTGCTCAATGGATAAATACATTCAATAAATCGGGCAATGAAGCAAAAGCGGGTATACTCAAAATGTTCGGCGAAAAGGCTATCGCTGCGGCGTTACCACTGGCGCTCCAGTCTGTTAACAGTAATGATGCGGGTGTCCGGCTCTCAGCCATTTCCGCTGCTGCTAAAATTGGACAGCAGGAGGCAATACCTGCTTTGTTAGCGGTATTAAAAAAAGGTGATGCTGCTAATATCTCAGCCGTTAAAACCGCATTATTGTCTGTGAAAGGAGATAAACTGGTATCAGATGTGGGTGAGGCGCTCGCTGGCGCACCGGCGGCTGGTAAAGCCGCATTGATTGAAATATTAGGAGAAAGAGGTGCGAAAGGCAAGGCAAAAGAAGTACTTGCACTGGTTAATGATTCTGATCCCGCAATAAGACAATCGGCACGTACAGCATTGAAGAATATGGTTTCACCGGCACAGTTGCCTCAAGTGACTTCGTTGTTGCTGGCGGCTCAAACGCCAAAGGATATCAGTGATCTTCAGGATTTGTTAGTGGCTTCCCTTAAAAATATTCCGAATGCTGATCAGCAGGCTGCTGTTGTACTGGCCCAGGAAAACAAGGTGCCGGCCGATAAAAAATCACTTTTCTACAATGTATTGGCAGGAATCGGAGGGCATAAAGGACTAACCGATGTGCGCAATGCCTATAACGGCAGTAACGCTAAAACCCAATCGGCTGTTATAGCGGCATTATCCAATTGGAAAGGCGGACTGGCCACTACACAGCTTCACCAGATTCTGCAACAGGCAGGCACAGGAGCTGCTACCCCTGAAGCTGTTAATGGATATATCAAACAGATCAGTATCGCAAACAATACGGCAGATGAAAAATTGATCATGCTGCGTAATGCGATGGATTTTGCTACTTCTGCTGCACAAAAGCGAGAAGTTATGCAGCAGGTTGCCCAATGTCATACGTTTCCTGCTTTTATGTATGCCGGCAGCTTTTTGGATGATCCGGATTTGCAACGGCAGGCGGGAAGTGCAGTAATAGACATAGCACTTTCAAACAGAACTATAATTGGCGATAACGTTAAACTGTTGTTGGAAAAAGCCATGCGGGTTATGGGTAATGGAAACGAAAGCCAGTACTTAAAAGAAGCAGTTCAAAAGCATTTGGCAGCTATGCCGCGGGACAAAGGTTTTGTGCCGCTATTTAATGGAAAAGATCTTTCGGGGTGGAAAGGATTGGTGGCAGACCCTATAAAACGCTCAAAAATGGATGCCGCAACTTTGGCAACGGAACAGGCAAAGGCCGATGAAATGATGCGAACCGGTTGGATCGTAAAAGACGGGCTTCTTGTGTTTACCGGAAAGGGAGAGAATTTGTGCACGGATAAGAAGTACGGTGATTTTGAGATGTATGTTGACTGGAAAATTACCAAAGACGGCGATGCGGGGATATATTTGAGAGGAACGCCGCAGGTTCAAATTTGGGATACCTCAAGGGTAGATGTTGGCGCACAGGTGGGCTCAGGCGGATTGTATAACAATCAGAAAAATGAGAGTAAACCTTCTAAGCTGGCAGATAATGCTATTGGCGACTGGAATACGTTTCACATTACCATGGTAGGTGACCAGGTGACCGTTGACCTGAATGGGCAACGCGTGGTTGATAAAATACCGCTGGAAAACTTTTGGGACCGCAATCTCCCTATTTTTCCTGAAGAACAAATTGAACTTCAGGCCCATGGTACCTACGTGGCTTATCGGGATATTTACCTGAGAGAGATATATCGCCCTCAACCCTATGTACTTACCCCGGAAGAGCAGAAAGAGGGATACAAGATTTTGTTTGACGGAACGGGGTTGCACGAATGGGTGGGTAATAAAACCTCTTATATCGTTGAAGACGGAAATATTGCGGTCTATCCCAAAAGAGGAGGTAATGGCAATTTGTACACAAAGGATGAGTACAGTGATTTTATTTATCGTTTTGAGTTTAAACTTACACCCGGCGCCAACAATGGCATTGGTATACGAGCTCCCTTAACCGGTGATGGCGCCTATGAGGGTATGGAAATTCAAGTGCTCGATAATGAAGCGGATATCTATAAAGATTTGAAACCCTATCAATATCATGGTTCAGTGTATGGAATCATTCCGGCTAAGCGAGGCTATCTCAAGCCCGTGGGCGAGTGGAATGAAGAGGAAATTTACCTTAAGGGGAATCATATACGAGTAACCTTAAACGGAACGGTGATTGTAGATGGTGATATTGCCGAAGCCAGTAAAAACGGAACGGCAGATCATCGCGAACACCCGGGACTCAAACGCACTACAGGTCATATAGGATTTTTGGGGCATGGAGATACCTTGTTTTTCCGTAACATCCGCATAAAGGATTTGAGTAAAGCCGGCGAAACGCCAAAGCCTGTAAAGAAAAAAAAGAAGTAGTACTGCACCGGACGGCAAAAGAGATTACGGATTGTCCTTAACAGGCAATCCGTATTTTTTTTAAAAAATTCAACATTGCAAATCCCCTACCTTCATTTTTCTCAAATCCAATGGTGACGGGGATTTTATGGCATAACGTTAGATAGTTAACAGTCGTCATTCCGGCAAGAAGCGTCATAAAAAACACATTCATTTTCAAAAAAGATTTGGTAGCAAACAAAAGCTGCCTATCTTTGCGCTCCGCTTTTGAAAAAAAGCAGTAGTTCTTAAAAAAACAATGACGATTGCACATCAAAAAATGGGAAAAAAGATTTGGTGATTTAATAATAAATCCTACCTTTGCACCCCGTTCAAAAGATACTTCAGCTATTCAATAACAATTTGCGGAAAATGTGAGAAAACGGCAATGAAAACTTTGCCATGACAGGGTATTCGATTAGCTTTACAGTTCGTTTGATTTTGATTGTAGTTCTGTGATTAGTAATGATTTATCCGCCAAAAAAAAGCTGAAAATTTCAGTTGAAAAATTTGGTAGAAATAAAAAATCTCCTACCTTTGCCACCCGTTTAAAAACGGTAGTAAAAATACGAGATTCAAAGATCTTTGAAAGTTTGGAAGCAACAGCACTTGATTTTTTTTTAGAAATCAGGGTAAGGTAAACCAGCCACAAAATTTGATTTCAAGAGCAATCTTCAAATCTCAACATTATTTACAATGGAGAGTTTGATCCTGGCTCAGGATGAACGCTAGCGGCAGGCTTAA
>JADZFY010000052.1 GCA_020854215.1 Chitinophagaceae bacterium
AGAATGTAGTGGATTCCATTCAAATACTTTCTCCCCTGTTTCCCGACCACCCCTATACGTTTAACGTCATCAATAAGATCCACAATAGCTTTGAATTCACTTTCGAAAAATGGATTGCAGAAGTGTTCTTTCAGGATTTTACTTTACAACTTGCAGACAACATGCTGGTGGGACAGCATCCCCTGATGAATGGCAATCAGTTTCGATACGTAAAAGAAGAATAGGACGGGCAAATTGTATGTGGGAAGGCGGATTATCAAAGTTCTGCTTTACCGGCCAATACGGTTTGACATCAGGGCCAAGAGCAGGTTGTACGAAGACCAAAGCCACGTTATTTTTAACTCATAAAAAAATATTGCACGCTTGCCTGGGGTATTTTCCAAATTCCCCCTGCCTGGCGTTCTATATTAAACGCGTTTTTATTGCCAATGATCCCGGTATAGGCGCAAACAGAATTTTTCCGGCTATTGCTGTTAACGGCTCAATAACCTTCCGGATCTATTATAATATTTCACAAGATCATCCCCGATATGACCAAGAATAAAAATATGAAACAAGGTATACTTATGGGTTACCCTTCAGATTCCCCGTGCCTCGGAATGACAAACAGTGGGTTAAAGTTGAATGGTATAACGTCTGCCGGGCTTTCTCCATCCTCTTGTCATGCCGACGCAGCCTGCCCGCCGAAGGAGGGGAGGCATCTGCAACAGTACACTTGTCTCGCAGCAAAGGTAAAGTTAGGCCAAGCATGCACCCTACCCTATGAAACAAGGTGTAGTTATGGGTTACCCTTCAGATTCCTCGTACCTCGGAATGACAAACAGTGGGTTAAAGTTGAATGGTATAACGTCTGCCTGGCTTTCTCCATCCTCTTGTCATGCCGACGCAGCCTGCCCGCCGAAGGAGGGGAGGCATCCATTCATTCGTCTTGCCCATAGCAAACGCAGACCCCTCCTTCGTCGGGGTGACAAGCAGTGGTAGGTGAATTATGCTATATTGCAAATGCCCGGCATCATTACGCTCGTTCCTACCAACGCAGCCTGCCCGCCGAAGGAGGGGAGGCATCTGCTTGAATTTTTATACAGGTGGGTCGCAGTTCGTAGCCATTACTGCTTTTTATTCGAAGGAAAAGCGCCTTGCCATCACCAACAACGGTAAGGCACAGTCGTTAGATACAGTTACTAAAAATCTATCTCTCATCCGCCGAAGGTCCGTACATACCCGGCACCGGTATGTTTAGCAATCGAAGATAAACCGACAGTTGCCCGCGATGATGGATCAGGTGATTCATCACCATAGAACGCACAGCAGCAAACCTGGGCAAATCAAAAACGGTATGATCTCCACTTTTGAATGCCCAGTTCATCGTCCATTCTTCATCATTAGCGTGCTCCAATACTTCAACAGCGCGTGCAAGCACCTGCTCAAATGACGTAATGATTTCTTCCTTTGATGAACCCTTAACCCTGTCAAAAACATTCGTTGCCATATTAAATTCCCTTTCTGTCATGATATGGTTTGCCCACCTCGGAATTTCTGCTACATGCGCAGCCAGTTGCCCTAAGGTTTTGCTTTTTTCATGAGGCTTCCAGGTAAGCTTGTCTGTTGAAATATTCTCCAGCATTCTGCGTGTACCGGTGGCTTCATGCTTCAGTTCATGGATGAGTGCTGCAAATTGTCCCATAATTTTTTTTACAAATATACCCGGATTTTAAACGTACACCATCATGCAAGTCCGCATTCCCAATACATCCCTCGCTGGTACGGACACCCGCCAGGACGGCCAACCGTGGGCAGCGTTTCCTCTACCCAAAAGGAGCAAAGCAACGCGACTATTGGGTATATACCCTCATTCAATGCACCCATCCAGCCTATTTTTGCAACTGTATTACTTTTTTAACTGGCAGGTTTTTAGAAAATGTTAGGTGATCCTGTTATTTTTGCACCCATGAAATTGCTATTTCTTTTTTTAGGTGTGTATTTACTCGGACTATCCTGCATTCCGTGCAGCGACGGTATCGAATGCAATACAAAGAAAGAGATAGGTATTGCTGTGATAACCGATCATCAGTCGCACAACCATGCGAGGGAATCCTGTACACCGTTTTGCTCCTGTTCCTGCTGTGCTGTTTCTACATTTTATAATACTGTCCACAAAACTCAGCAATTCAAACTTTCGTATTTAAAAGAGAACTTTCCTGTGCTTGAGTTCAGGGTTAACACAGAAATTTTTCATTCCATCTGGCAGCCTCCCCAAATAGCAGCATAGTATCGTCTGCATTTATTTTATCTATTTTATTGAATTGATATCGCTTTGTTCCAATCGAAGGTAAAGCGTCATCGCTTCAGGATGCAGGTGAAATCATTCATTCCTTACGTTACTCGCACGGATACCTATAACAGATCATTAATTAATGACGCTGTGCGGGCTCAATTATAACCTATACCATGCTTCAAAAAATCATTCATTTCAGCATAAAACATAAACCCATCATTGCACTGCTCACTTTTGCACTCGTTATATGGGGGGTGTGGAGTGCAGGTAAATTGTCGGTAGATGCGGTTCCGGATATAACCAATAATCAGGTACAAATTATAACTGTGGCGCCTACACTCGCGGCACAGGAAACCGAGCAATTAGTCACTTATCCCATAGAACAAAGCCTTGCCAATTTACCTAACCTCACCGAACTCCGTTCCATCTCAAGGTTTGGCTTGTCTATAATTACCGTAGTCTTTGATGAGCAGACAGATATTTACTTTGCCAGGCAGCTCATTTTTCAAAAAATGAAAGAAGTGGAGGAAAGTATTCCACCGGGATTAGGAAAGCCCGAACTGGCTCCGGTGAGTACCGGACTGGGTGAAATATACCAATATGTTATTCACCCCAAAAAAGGAGCGGAAGATAAGTACTCGGCTATGGATCTGCGTACCATGCAGGACTGGATTGTGGCTCGCCAACTCTATGGCACACCCGGCGTAGCGGAAGTAAATAGTTTTGGCGGCTTACTGAAACAATATGAAGTAGCTGTAAATCCATACCGCTTAAAAGCCATGAACACTACAATCGCCGAAATCTTCACAGCACTTGAACAGAACAATGAAAACACTGGCGGCGCTTACATAGACAAGAAGCCCAACGCATACTTCATACGGGGAATCGGATTAATCAGCTCGCTGGAGGATATCAAAAACATTGTAATCAAAAAGGTGAACAATATTCCGGTGCTGGTGAAAGACGTTGCTGAAGTGCGGTTAGGTCACGCTGTGCGATATGGGTCGGTTACTTATAACGGAGAGAAAGAAGTAGTGGGCGGAATTGTAATGATGCGAAAAGGTGCAAACAGCGCGGCAGTGGTAAAACAGGTGAAAGAAAAAATGGAATCTATTAAAAATTCACTGCCGGATGATGTAGTAGTGGAAGCATTTCTCGACCGAACGAGTTTGGTAAACCGGGCCAT
>JADZFY010000053.1 GCA_020854215.1 Chitinophagaceae bacterium
ACCGGTTTGATATGATGCACGGAAGTTGTGATTGCGGGCAACTGTATATACGCCGGATATTCTTGGAGTAAAACTTCCGTCAAAGTTTTCGTTTTTATCGTAACGTACAGACCCTGTTATTTTCAGCCTGTCGTTTAATAATTTTTTTGCCACCTGAACAAAAGCGCCATACTCCTTAATAGTAATATCCTGGTTTTTATCATCGAATAATGATCCGTTGGTAAACATTTTATAATAGCGAAAATTGCCGCCGGCCAGCATTTCAAAAATTTTGATGTGCTCACTGAAATCATACTGCCCTTCGGTATGGTAGTATTTGCTGTTACTGAAAACACCTGCACCGCTCAATCCATAGTTATGAATCAAATTGCTTTTTGCGGTTTCAAACGCTGTGCTTCCGGGCGTTAACCTTCCGTCGTCGGCAAATGCTCTTGCCACCGCGTGGTTGTTTGCAGCTACGTTTCCAACTTCACCATTATATGCAGCCGAGTATCTTTCAAACCAGGTATTGTCGGCCTGGTTAGGCACTACGATGTTGCCTGAGAGGTCTTTTACCCAGGTTCGGTTTATGAACTGAGCCAAAGAACGGGTATTATAAGAATCGTGAGAATTTTCTATTACTGCATAGCTGCGTAGAAAATAATTGCTTCCTTTCAATTCGGCACGGTGCCGCTGCAGTACAAAATTGTTGAGGTCAAAGCGGCTGCTGCCCGTATAGCTGGCTGTTCCTTTTCCATAATCATACTGATACGAAAGCTCCATATTATTGTTGATTCGATAATGTACCGAACCATTGAGCTTCAGGCTATACACATTATAGTTCATCAGGTCTTTCTCTTCATACCCGGTTCTGGAGATGCGGCCTATGCCTTCAACGGTACGCACCACTTCATCGCCATAAATATTCACTGCATCTCTTGCCGGGTTATTGGTTCCGCGTAAGTGTTCCGGTGTTTGTGCATCCACGTCATCATAATTATCGGCGTACCAGTCTAATCCGGAGAGATAGGCTGCGTTTACCTTAAACGCAAACCGGTTATTGAAGGCTTTCGCATACCGCAATGCAAAATCATATACGGCGTGCGGATTTACCTCCCGCTCGTTGATGTGATTAATACCTGTTTTAGCCTGCAGGGATAATCCCTGGTATTGAAAAGGAGATTTGGTATGCATCATCAACACACCGTTAAAGGCTATGGGGCCGTATAACGCGGATGCGGCACCCGGAATAATTTCTACACTTTCCATATCCAGGTCGGATACACCAAACTGGTTGCCAACGGAGAAGTTTAACCCGGGTGTTTGATTGTCCACGCCGTCTATAAGCTGAAGAAAACGCTGACTTCCGGTGTTATTAAATCCACGGGTATTCATTTGTTTATAGGTAAGACTACTCGTTACGGCTTCAACAGATTTAAGATTTTGAACGCCGTCATAAAACGAAAACGAAGGGTTTTCAATGATTGCCTTCTCACTCATTTTTTCAATACTCACCGGTGACCGGAGAATGCTTTCCTGAACACGGGAAGCAGCAAATACCACTTCGTTTAACCATCCTGCCAAAGGCTTTAACTTTACGTTGACCGTTTGTGATGGTGCGGTTATTTCTTCGGTAATATCTTCATAACTCGTTGCGGAAATGATTATAATAAACGGGAGCTTCATCTTAGACAGGGAAAGTGCAAAGGCGCCCTTTTCGTCTGAAACAGCACCACTGATTTTATCTTTCACGCTAATGCTGGCTCCGGAAACGGGTTCACCGGAAACAGCATCCAGAACTGACCCGGTGATTTTGACCTGCTGGGCATACAAGTTTGAAGAAAAAAAGCATAGTAATATGATGATAAAATTTTTCATTGCAGTTGGTTAAAGTGATTAGGAAGGGATTTTGTTTTTTAAATGATCGTATCCGCCCGGAAGACGGGTATATCCGTGATTTACTATCCGGTCGGCTAAATTTTCATAATATCCGCTATCGTCAGGTGTAACCGTATTCAACCCGTCAACATAGCGGTTATAAAGACAAAACAATGCGGCAATTAATACGGTATCGTGGATCTCGATATCTGTTGCACCTTCGGATTTAGCAGCAGCAATATCCTCTTCTGTAACCTGCTTCCCGCTCACTCTTACCCTGGAAGCAATAGTCAACAAGGCTTTCATCTTGTCGCTCACCGGTGCTGTGGCAATGCCCGCAAACACCTGTGATGTTGTGTCTTTTTCACCGAGGAGCAAATTTGCAGCAGCCGTATGCGCTGTAGTACAAAACCTGCATCCGTTGCCGGAACTTACTACAGCCGCTATGAGTTCTCTTTCTCCCTGCGACAAAGAAGAAGGACCGCGAAGCAGAAATTGGGTTAACTCACGGATAGGTTGTGCGGTATCTTTACGATATTCCAGCAACCCGGTAATGCCGGGCAGGTGAGGCTCCAGTTCAATATAAGGCATGGAAGACGGGTATTTATTAAATTGAGTTTTGGGATGGACGATTCCGTGCGCATAAAACAAGCAACAGAACGACGTCTATTCGCAGGTGCGAAAGCAGTTATTTTTTTAGGATACTATGCGATACTGTCGGGGGGATGGATCGGAGCTTCTTTGTCGGTGTCTGACAAAAAGGGCGAAACGAAAGAAAACAAGGGAGATTTCGATACGGATGTGGCAACGATTGAAAAATTTATCAGGTGCCGGTCATATTCTGACGATTGTAAAACCCGCTTAGCCGGGTTTATTGTTTTTTCTCCCGAATTCGAATTCAAGTTCTTGCCCTGAAAGGCGTAATCATTTTCAACTTTTTGCAAACGGGTACGCTTAAAATCGGGTAAGCAAAGCAAATGAAGCGTATCGTTATATATTTTGCGCTTAACATAATGGTAGTAAACGCCTTCATATTCTATTTCCCCGTCATATCGTTCATACTCGTTCCAGTTAGTGCTATAGGGCAACAATACAGGTATTTTTAAATGTACCAGCTCATCCTCTTCAAAACTGCCGGTATTAATATAAGCCGAAGTTTGCTTACTGCTATGGATAATCATCCAGTGAAAAAAGATAGAGTAGCCGCCCTGATTGAACAGATAGATAGCGAGCAGGC
>JADZFY010000054.1 GCA_020854215.1 Chitinophagaceae bacterium
AGGTTCATCGTGCGGCTAATTCCTCTTTTTGTAAAGTAAAATTCCCATTGACTGCCTGTGAGCGGGTAGGGGATATAGTTCACATTAAAATTTTGGTATTGGTAAAAAAGTTCGGGATATCGTACTTCCTTTGAACCATTTCCAAAATAATCCGGATTACGCACAAAAACAGAATCGTTAATCCTGCCGTAATTGTAGCTGAGCCTTACATTGTGTTTTCTAATGTACCCCGTACGATGGCTGTAACCCAAACCAAAGCGTAACCTTTCTGTTACAAACCTGCCGGGATCTTTATAGAAAATCTGCTTGTTGTTTTCCGTGCTGTAATTGATTTCTTTATTTTGCGAATACTGAAAGTCAAAACTCATCCCGTTTTTTAAGGATTTATCGAGATACGGAGCGGTATAGTTTAGCAGTACCTGCCTGGAATAGCCGGTGATCAGCCAAATGTTCAATTTGTCATTTCTGCCACTTACGTTATTACCAATTAATTTGATACCATAATTCACCCTTTTAAAACTCGCCCCGTATTCATTGATCCAAACGTTGAAATTGCGGTCAACCGGCTTAAAGTAGGGAACCGGAAAATAATACCATCTTTCCTTCACATCAATCACCAGATCAATTGAATCGTTGAACCAGTTGGTAAAATCAACAGTGGCATCAATAAACAAACCGGTGTTGATAAGATTTTGCCGGGAGCGGGTAAGGTTACCGAGTATATACGCAATCGTATATTTCCGGTTTTCCTGCATCGGAACCTCTCTCGCTACAATATATGTTTTTGTAATTCTGTTTCCGGTTATTTGAATGTTTCGTATTGTGAGAAAAGAGGTTTGAAGCATATTACCTTCAGAATGGGGAATCAACTCCTTTTCCTGGGCGGATAAATTGTGAAAAAAGCAAACTGCCATCCCATATACTAAGAGGTATTTAAACCGTACGCTCATTCGCTTTATTGGGGTGTTTTTGAAGACCAAATACTTAAACTGGATTTTTACATTAGGTTGTTCCCTACAGTTGACCTGCGCGATATGTTAAATGTTCAGATAGTTCATCAGGTGATCATAATTTGTCTGCAGCTCATTCTGATACAGTTCTTCACCAAAATAGTGTTTAATAACATACTCGTGCCTTTGCAGGGTAGCCACGATATCCGAAACTTCGGATTTATTAATACGAATGGTAACGGTTAGTATTTGGGAGGGGATATCCAGATAACTGTTGATTTGGGTGACGTAAGCACCATTTGACTCAACGAGCCGGTTGATTTCACCGGCAGAAAAATCCTTCTTCTCCATTTCCAAAACGATAATTCCACCCTGCTCATCAATACCTGTAAAAACTGCAAGTTGTCTAAACAGGTCTTCCTTGCTGATAACCCCCAAAAAATGATACTGATCGGTAACTACCGGTACCACACTCAAATGCAGGTCCTTTGCTTTTTTGGCAGCCATCAGGAAAAAATCACGTTGTCGTACAAAGGTTGTACTAAAGGAGGCTTTCAGTGCATTCATGCTGCAGTTCTCGTCTGCATCTAACAAATCCTCTTCGCTAATCAATCCGAGGTATTTGTCGTTCTCAACAACAGGCAGGTGGGATACATGAAAGTCGGTCATCTCCTGCAAAGCTTTACCTGCACTGTCAGCCAAATGCAAAAACGGTATATTGTCCGATATAAGTTCTCCTGCAAACATAAAAATGTGTTTTCCTGAAATGATAGATGCCTATTATCCGTTTACCGCTGCAGGTTCATTCAATTTTGTGAGAAACTGATGCAAAATATTGTTAAACTCATCAGGAACTTCCATCATTGGGGCGTGCCCGCATTTGTCTATAAAATGCAACTCGCTGTTAGGAATCAGACGGTGGAACTCTCGTCCAACAAATGGCGGCGTTATGGAGTCGTTATTGCCCCAAACTAAGAGCGTGGGTTGTTTGATTTCGTTCAGCTCTTCTCCAAGATTGTTGCGAATGGCACTTTTTGCCAGAGCTATAATCTTAATCACTTTCAACCTGTTGGTGGTAATTTCAAATACTTCATCAACAAGCTCTTTGGTAGCCACTTTGGGATCGTAAAAAGTAAGTTCAGTTTTAGCCTTGATGTATTCGTAATCGCCTCTTTTGGGATAAGTATCACCCATTCCACTTTCAAATAATCCCGAGCTGCCGGTAAGAATAAGTGATTTAATATTTTCAGGATGTTTTAAAATATAAACCAAAGCCACGTGCCCGCCCAGAGAATTACCCAAGAGATGAATTCCCGAATAAGATTTATACTCAATAAATTTGTGTAAAAATTTTTCAATTCCGCCAACAGAAGTATGCAGTAAGTCCAGCTCAAGTAATGGAAGCATAGGTACAACAACCCGATACTGCCGGCGGAAATACTCAATTAAATCTCCAAAATTACTCAGCGCGCCAAAAAGCCCGTGAAGTAAAATCAATGTTTCACCATTTCCTTCCTCAATATATTTAAACTTGCCTTCTTGTTTGATTTCGTAACTCATCCTGTTCATACCTCAATTAATTGCTAAAGTAATTTTTTTGCCCCAAATACAGCGTCCTTCCTTACAAAGAAAAGGAAAAAACTTGGAAATAAGCCGTAATTGTACACCCGGGAAACGCAGGGGCCGGCAGCAAAACCTGCGCCGGAAAGCAACGGATTGTAGCAAGGTGGATAAAACGTTAAACCTCCGGTTTACAGCCTTCGTTGGTGCAGATAAACGTTCGTGCAGCTTTTTTAACCGGTTTATGTTGAATACCTTTGCCCGCTGAAATAAATGGGATATGAAACATATTGCTGCTATACTTGGTGTAATGTTGTCGTTGACAATTTTATTTGGTTCTTGCCAGAAAAAGGGGGCGCTTACACAGGTTACGATTTCGCTGCAGAATAACCCCGAGAAGCAGGTGGTATCGCTGATTGAAAAGGCATACGGTGCTTCTGCCGTGGTGCTGGACACGGTGACCATCGAAGCGGGCAACAGCAGTTGTTCATTTAACACAATGCTGGATGCGCAAAGTTTATACAGTGTACGTTTTGAAAAAGATAGCCGTTATATCTTGTTTAATAGTGATGAACCTGCTATTCATATCTCGGCAGACTGGAATGATTTTTCAGATTATTCGGTGTCTTCTCCGGCTTCTGCGTCACTAAAAAAACTATTGATTGCTTTTGATCAAAATCTAACGGCTATTGACACCCTCAGGAGTAATAGCCTGCAAGCAGACAGCGACAGCCTCAAAAATATTTGGAACAAGTCCGTTGCAAAAAAAACACAGGAAACCCGCGATTTCCTCGCTCAATATACCGATACTGCAAAAAGTGCCGCCGTGGCCCTATATGCATTGGGTATTTTGCAGCAGCAAGACGCAGATGCTGAGATAATACAACCACTGATGAGTCGCCTGGAAGCGCGCTTTGGCGACAATGAAACCGTAAAAAGAGTGACCGCAGCATACGCCTCCTATCTTGCGCGGGCCCGTGCTATTCCGGCCGAAGGCAAAATGGCGCCTTCATTTAGCTTGCCTGATCCTTCTGGAAAGATACTGGCGCTGGACGCTTTCAGAGGGAAATATACACTCGTAGATTTTTGGGCAAGTTGGTGTGCCCCCTGCCGTAAGGAAAACCCAAATATCGTTGCGGCTTATCAAAAATATAAGGAGAAAAACTTCAGCATCCTCGGCGTTTCGTTAGATAAGGATAAAGAGGCGTGGCTGAAGGCAATTCATGCCGACGAACTGACCTGGCCACAGGTTAGCGATTTAAAACAGTGGGAGAGCATTGTGGTTCCAATGTATGCGATAGAAGGTATTCCATACAATGTACTATTAGACCCCGATGGGAAAATAATAGCAATGAACTTACGGGGAGAAATGCTGGATAAGAAGCTTGCGGAAGTATTGGATAACAACGGGAATGAATAGCCTGAGTTGCGAGTTATATTTCCTCCTCCTGAATAAGTGGAATTTGTTTCAGTATCGCTGTTGCTACTTGTTTGCTGTGCGTGACGGTGCGTCTGTAATACCGGTAACGATATATCCTTTTTCCCTCAGCAGGCTGATAACTCCCTGCGGGCCACCCAGATGTCCGGCGCCTACGGCAAAGAATGAAGATTGATTGCGCATGGCTGCTTCCATAACCGGAATCCATTTTCGGTTGCGGTTAAACAACAGCGCATCCTCAGCACCTGAAATGTCTGGTGACGAAATGATTTGCCGGTACAGCGTGTCCAGGTTTTTCTTCTTATAAGCCGTTACCATTCGGGCGAATTCTTTTTTCTGTTGGTCAAACTCATTCACGTAACGCATCACCATTTGTACCTGTACACTGTCAGGCATATCGTCAAAAACTTTCATCTGATCGTCAATTGTTTCTAATCCCAATACCTCCTTTTTTTGTTCTTTTGCCATCTTTACAAAAGCAAGTTCATACGACTGAGGTTGGGCACATGGCAAACTTTTGAGCGTTAGCATGCTAAACAAGACGAAGGGTTTCATGGTGTTGAGGAGTGTTAGTGGCATACCCACAGAATCACGGAAAAAGACATTCAGTTTGTTATAGTCGCTGTCGTTGAAAATGTCGCTTAGTTTTTTCCCTTTTAACATCGAAAGCTGAAGCATTTTTGAATTCATATCGGGATCATCCATATCTATTTCGAGGTAGATTTTTTGAGCAGCATTAAATTTATTCTGCAGTTGTGTTCCCGTTATAAAGTCATTAGGACAGATCATATGAATGGTTCCATACAAATAGGATGGATTGCTAATACCGTTGCCGGATATTTCCCATAACAACGCGTTTTGTGCGCCTGTTTGCGCTTCTGCTGCGGGAATAAAACATAATGTCGCAAAAAAGGTCGTAAGTACTACGGAAAGTTTACGCATGAGCCTGCATTTTTGGGAAAAGAATGTTAGATTGACGAAGATACTGCAAAGGAAATGCCGAAATACGCAACGGTAGATGGTTGGAAAATACGCACTTTGGAGTAGTGCAGAGTACGCACATAAGTGGATGAATACCCGGCCGGGAATACGAAAACCGGCAAAAGGAGTGGCAAGCAGGTATTGATTGTGCGCTAAATCTGCCAACGATGCAGGGAAGAATTCCCCAAAAACCAATAAATAAAATACCGGGGACGATGAACCCGCCAATTAATTCTTATTGTACAGGAAGATAAAGGGCTTTAGCTCATTTTGGTACATTACCTCAACCAGCGTCTTGTGATCCTGGAGCAAAACGTACCTATTCATGTCTATAATTTCATTTGTTCTGCAAAAAATGTCTGCAGATTCTACATGAAAGAGCAACTCATTTAATTGCTCGACTTCCTGTTCTATGGCCTGGTTGGACATAGATTCGTCTTTCAATAAGACCAATAAATCTCGATTAGATGTTTTCATACTTATAGGATTTCAAATATGGATAGTGTGTCAACGCAATTAATACCCCACCATTCCCTTATTATTAGGGCAGCCGCAACCTTTTTG
>JADZFY010000055.1 GCA_020854215.1 Chitinophagaceae bacterium
GCAAAAGCATTAAATGCCGGAATTTTATACCTGATGGCTACTCCTTTTGCCGTTGTTGGATTTATCGGCTACCGCTTGTGGAAACAAAACAAAAACAAGGATTAATTCATGGACACACTGCCTGAATTGAACAGATGCCCGAACGAGGAGTTGGTTTTTGAAAGCGATGCCTTAGAAACACTTTAAAGAAGTGTTCAGATAAACTAATAGGCTAAAAAGTTTTCGCCCTATTGAATGTTGGGGTTTTTTGCAAATCCCATTTTAGCTTCAATACTTAGCGTTGCATGCGGAACAGCCCGTAATCTGGCCTTGTCAATTAGCTTACCCGTAACGCGGCAAATTCCGTAGGTTTTATTTTCAATACGCATCATTGCTTTTTCCAGATGATCTATATATTGAATCTGACGGCTTGCCATTTGACTCAGTTGCTCGCGTTCCATGCTAATACTTCCATCTTCCATAGTCATGTAACGATTTTCACTCTCGTCACCGCCCATATCATCTTTTCGAGTAATTAAACCCTGCAGGTAGTTCAGTTCTTTTTTTGCAGCGTCTAACTTACGTAAAATCAAATCTTTAAATTCAACTAACTCAGAGTCACTGTATTTCATGGTAGGTACGCTTTGTTGTATTGCCGGCCGATCAAGTACTGACCGTGTAAATTCAGGCTCGTATTTTCTTGAATGGCTGGTACTTAGTTTTGGAATAACCACCGGCTTACTTTCTTTTGGTTTTTCAGCATGCGGTTTTGATGACTTTTTTATGGGTTCCGGATTTACTATCGCTTGTTTTACGGGTGTTGCAGAAACTTCTTTTATAGCCTTTTTAGGGGCAACTGCAGGCGCAGAATGAACTACTTTTTTTACAGGTTTTGCCGGTGTTTTAGTGGCAATTGGTTTTGCGGTACTGCTTTTTGCAGTTGCTGTTTTCACCCCCTTCTTTGCAACAGGCTTGGAAGGTGCAGTTTTAACGGATTTGGCCGGCTTAACGGGTGCTGCTGCTTTTTTTGCAGCAGGTTTTGCTGCCTTAACAGCTTTCTTAGGTGCTGCTTTTGCGGTTTTGCCTTTTTGAGCCACTGCCTTTTTCGCTGCCTTTTTATTAGGTGCCATGGGGTTATACTTTTTTGATCACTAAAATCTTTAAAGGTATATCATTTATTTCTATATCTATGCCTTCCTGTAAAACAGGTAACCATTCCAAATTGTCTGCCAAAATTTCCGCGCAAATATAGGTATTAAATTCAGTGATAGATGGTTTGAGTTCGGTATTTTCAGATAGTTTTACGAGAATTCTGTCGGTGAGTTCAAAACCACTCTCTTTGCGGATTTTTTGAATTCTGTTCACCATTTCCCGCGCATTACCTTCGTGCTCGAGGCCGGGTGTAATAGTAACATCAAGGGCTACGGTAAGGATGCCCTTGTTGGCCACTATCCAACCGGGAACATCTTCGCTTTGAATTTCTACTTCCTGCAGTAAAATCTCAATGGGTTCTTCCCCAACCATAAGAGTGAAAACGCCTTCAGTTTCTATTTTCCGGATATCGTCCTGGGAAAACGAGGCAATGGCAGCACTAACCGGCTTCATTTTAGGTCCCAGCTTTTTGCCGAGCGCGATATAATTGGGTTTGATTTTCTTGCTAATGAAGGTGCTGCCTTCGGTAATATACTCCACTTCCTTAATGTTGACTTCGTTTTTGATCAACTCCTCAACATGGATTAACTGCTCTTTCATTTGCCGGTTTTGAACGGGTATGAGTACTTTTTGAAGAGGTTGGCGAACCTTGATATTCACTTTTTTGCGAAGCGAAAGTATTAACGAGGAAATATCCTGCGCCATTTGCATTCTTTCCTCTAAGTTGAGATCTATAGCTGCATTTTCCGGCTGGGGAAACAATACATGGTGTATGGACTGCACATGATGCCTTTCCGTTACGTGGTTTAGGTTTTGGAAAATAGCCTCGCAAAAGAAGGGCGAAATGGGTGCCATGAGTTGCAGCACCGATTCCAGGCATTCGTAAAGGGTCTGGTAGGCGCATATTTTGTCGTGTTCTTGTGCGTTTCCATCTTGCCCACGCCGGGCAGGTTTCCAAAAGCGGCGACGGCATAATCTCACGTACCAATTGCTTAATTGCTCATCTACAAAATCTTCAATAGCTCTTCCGGCGTGTGTAGGTTCATAATCGTCCATATATTCATTCACCCTCTGTTTCAGACTGTTTAAGGACGACAAAATCCATCGGTCTATTTCCGGGCGTTGATCCAGCGGAATATAGGCTTCCTTAAAGGAAAAACCATCTACGTTGGCATACAATGCAAAAAACTGGTAGGTATTATATAATGTTCCGAAAAACTTGCGCTGTACTTCCTTTATGCCCTGGAGGTCGAACTTTAAACTATCCCAGGGAGAGGCATTGGTAATAAGGTACCACCGGGTGGCATCGGCACCAAATTGTTCAATGGTAGCGAAGGGATCAACTACATTGCCCAGGCGCTTACTCATTTTATTGCCATTTTTATCCAGCACCAGTCCGTTTGACACACAGGTTCTGAAGGCGAGACCGGGGTAAAGGTCATCACTCACGTCAATGCCGGACTTTTTCAATTCGTCTTGTACCGATTCCTTTAACAGGCTTCCCAGCGCATGAAGCGTATAGAACCAGCCGCGGGTTTGGTCTACCCCCTCCGCAATAAAGTTTGCAGGATAGTTTTGAGCAAAAACGGCTTTGTTTTCAAAGGGAAAGTGCCATTGCGCATACGGCATAGCGCCGCTATCGAACCAAACATCCACCAGATCGGGAATCCGTTTCATGGGTTTGCCCGATGGACTTACTAAAATCACCTCATCCACATAGGGCTTATGTAAATCCAAAATACCATCGTGAAGGTAACTTTCGTTTACGCTGCCTCCCAGTGTAGTATTTGCTTTTTTAATTTCTTCATTGAGTTCGGCAATAGAACCGATACATTTTTCTTCACTGCCGTCGTCTGTTCTCCAAACCGGCAGGGGTGTTCCCCAATACCTGCTCCTGCTCAGATTCCAATCTACCATATTTTCCAACCAGTTGCCAAAGCGTCCTTCTCCGGTAGATTTGGGTTTCCAGTTGATGGTTTTGTTAAGCTCCACCATCCGGTCTTTCAATGCGGTAGTACGAATAAACCACGCATCTAAGGGGTAATACAACACCGGCTTATCGGTACGCCAGCAATGGGGGTAATTGTGCTCGTATTTTTCAATTTTAAACGCCCGATTCTCTTTCTTCAGTTTCACGCAGATATCTACGTTAACATCCACGTAATCTTTTTCGTCTTTATAGTTTTTTACATATCGTCCGTTGAATTCTCCAACACCGTCCACAAATTTACCTTCACGGTCAACGAGGGTTACTATTCCGAGATTGTTTTTCTTTCCGGCTTTGAAGTCATCTGCACCAAATGCAGGGGCGGTATGAACGATACCTGTACCATCTTCTGTGGTAACAAAATCGCCATTAATTACCCTAAATGGCTGTGATCCCGGTGTCAAATCTTCAATCACCGTAGCTGAATTGGCCTCAAAGGGTAACAATTGCGCGTAAGAAATACCTTCCAGCGTACTGCCTTTAAATGAGGCTAATATTTTCCAGGGTAGTTTTTTAGATTCCGAATTGTAGTTTTCAAAATCACCGTTTTCCTCTTCCGCTTTAAAATACGAGAACACCAGCGCCTTAGCGAGTACCACATTTATGGGTAAGTGGGTGTAGGGGTTAAAGGTTTGGATCAACACGTAGTCAATGGACGGTCCAACGGTAAGTCCGAGGTTTGATGGCAATGTCCAGGGCGTAGTGGTCCAGGCCAAAAAGAAGACCTCTTTACTACCGGCGACATCGAAGAGAAAACTACTTTTTTCATCCTGATTTGCCTTAAACATAACCACCGCGGAGGTATCTTTCACCATCTTGTAGGTGCCCGGCTGGTTCAGTTCGTGGGAGCTTAAGCCCGTTCCTGCGGCCGGAGAATAGGGTTGAATACTTACGCTCTGGTAGAGTAATCCCTTTTGATATAATTGTTTTAATGCCCACCACAGGCTCTCAATATAATTATTTTCAAAAGTGATATACGGGTCGGAGAGATCTACCCAATAGCCCATTTTGTTGGTTAACTCATCCCATTTGTCTTTATATTTTAATACCTCTCGTCGGCAAGTGGCATTATACTCCTCTACTGAAATCTTTTTACCAATATCTTCTTTAGTGATACCCAGCATTTTTTCAACACCCAGTTCAACCGGAAGTCCATGGGTATCCCAGCCGGCCTTGCGTTTTACCTGATATCCTTTCATGGTTTTATACCGGCAAACCAGGTCCTTCAATGTACGGGAAATAACATGGTGAATACCCGGCATGCCATTTGCGCTCGGCGGACCTTCGTAAAACACAAAAGCCGGAGATCCTTCCCGGAGAGAAATACTTTGTTCAAACGACTCGTCTTCAGCCCATTTTGCCAATATTTCCTGCTCAATTGCCGGCAGGTTCAATCCCGAAAATTCCTTATACCGTTTTGCCATATCGTGCCAAAAAATGTTGGCGAAGTTACAGAAATATGAGGGATATACAGGGCTATTCTTCGGTTGGAACAGCAGAAGGGATTAATGTTTGGGCAATAGCATTTTTGGATAAAGCGGGAAAGTGATAACTGGAGACGCGTACACGTTTCTGCCCGGCGCGCAATTTCCGCAATGAAAGAGTTAAACGCAGAAGGAAAGTGCGATTTTGGCATTTTTGAATTTTGGCATAATTTCTGAAACAATAACCTGCGTGGCATGACGGTATGTTTCATGCTGAAATTCAGGGAGTTGAATTACAAAAAATAAGAGTAAACCTATAAAATAGTATCTAAGTTTTTTCCAGGGTTTAGGGATTAGGGATCGAGGGGAGCAATCATGCTCCCTTCTTCTTTTTATAAATAACCGTTTAATCAGGGAGGAAAATGGAAAAACATGTTTTATGGTTTTCTTAACAGATCAGGGAATTTCTATTTGTCCGGAAGTTTTTTCTTATTTCCGTATCCAGCAAACTTTATTATTGATGTCGGTTCGTTTGCCTTTTCCCGATGGAATTTTGACGTTAGCGATATAAAAAAAGCCCAGTAGCTTGTCTGTATCCCCGAGCCCGAAAAATGGTTTCGCCTTATCGTAATAGGTAACTCCGCCGGTTGTCCAGTACCCGCCCAACCCATAAGCAACAACAGATAAATAAATATTCTGCACCGCACAGGCAACGGCCTCAATATCTTCAATTTCAGGAATGCGGTTAACAGCATTCCGTTTCATGCCTATGGCAATAATATGCGAAGCACTCAATGGTTGATGCTGGAGTTTAAGGTATTTTTTTTCGTTAAACTCACTTCCCGATTCCTGACGGTATAATTCGCTTTGAAAAGATGCAAGGCGTTTTAAACCCTCACCGGCAAATACGGAAAAGTGCCAGGGTTCATTATGTCCATGGGTTGGCGCCCAGGTAGCGTTGATGAGAATTTCATTTATGATTTCATCTGGTATCGGGCGTTCCGGGTCGAACTGATCGGGAAACACCGATCGGCGGTTTCGAATAAGATGATTGACAGCATCAATATTATACAGCATGTTGTTTGTTTTAAAAGGTTCAAATTTCGGATGCAGGCTAATACGGCTTCCGGTTTATTTTTTGTTGCCCGACGCTCTTTCCCTCAGGTTTCGGTAAAGTTTTATTGCACTCCAAAGTGCAACAATCAGCCCTGCTAAACCCAATAACCCCCAAGCCCAACTTATATTTTGTTTTACGGAAACCAGCATTACAATAGCCACCAGGAAAATAGTAGCCACTTCATTCCATATTCTTAATTGCTGAGATGACCACCGGAAAATACCCTTCATCTGCAGGGCGTAAATATGCTGCAGGGAGAAATGGTAACAAAACAACCCTGTTACAAAAATGAGCTTTATTAATAGCCATCCCGGCAGTGAGTCAAGCAGATACCACATCCATACACCAAAAATAAGTGTTAGTGCGGCCGATGGCCAAGTAATCCCCAGCCATAGCCTTCGGATCATTACCCTATATTGATTGCGCAAAATGCTTTGTGCAGGCTCTGGCATTTCGCCGGCTTCTGTGTTGTAAATAAACAGCCGAACAATATAAAACATACCGCTAAACCAGGTAATAACAAAAATGATATGAAGTGCTTTGACGTACAGGTACATGTTATTCAGTTTATCCATCTGCCCACTACGGGCAGTTTTTTAAACTCATGCTTTTCTATCATAAAAACAAATACTAAAAATGCGCCCAATAGTATTGTCGCAATTGAAAAATTAAAAACCTTATGCGGCCACAGGTATATCAAAAACTTGTGTAAGAAAAATAATAATACTACGATTCCCATATAGGCACAAAGTTTTTTCCACGCGTAGGGAACGGGGTAAATCTTTTGTCCCCAAATAAAGCAGGCTACCATCATTGAGCCGTAACAGAAGAACGTGGCCCAGGCACTGGCTACATAGCCCAATGTAGGAATAAAGAGATAGTTGATGATGATGGTGATAACCGCGCCACCAACGGTGATCCACGCACCCGCCGATATGTTATTGGTAATTTTGTACCAAACCGATAAATTATAATAAATTCCCAAAAACATATTGGCCAAAAGTAAAATGGGTACCACTTTGAGACCTTCCCAAAAAACAGGGTTTTGGATAAAGTATTTCCAGGCGTCTATATAAAGCGCTACAAATAAAAACATCGCGCAAATGACGATAACAAAAAACTTCATCACCCTGGCATAGGTGCGCTGGGGGTTTTCACCCATAGCCTGTTTAAAGAAAAAAGGTTCTGCACCCATTCGGAATGCCTGAATGAATACTGTTATTAAAATGGCGAGTTTATAACAGGCCCCGTAGGTGCCAATTTCAATTTTCATGTCGCCGCCCCGGGACGGTATTCCCCACCATCCCAACATCAGCCGGTCCAGTGTTTCGTTGATCATTCCTCCAAGTCCAACGATAAGCATGGGGAGCGAGTAAAGCATCAGTTCCTTCCATTGTGGTACGTTAAACTGCCAGCGTATGATCTTCATCTCTTTCCATAACAACAATAGAGTAAATATTGATTGGACAAGATTAGCTACAATCACAAACGTTATTCCAAAGTTTTTACTGCTGAGAACAGCATATA
>JADZFY010000056.1 GCA_020854215.1 Chitinophagaceae bacterium
GTGTTGGAGCGCATGCATCTCTACACCACTGCAAACATCCGGGAACTGTTGCCACAATTTTGGAAAAAGCCGAAACTATAATACTTTCTTGTTTATCTTTCTCAATGGGGTTGGTCGGTTGCTTACGACCTACTACCATATTCTATACAACTTTCACGGCACACTCTGCGCCAGGCTGAGTATCTTGCGACTGATACCTGAGTATTTTTAACATGCTTTATTCCATCAGCTTATATGCTTGGACTATATGGGGATTCTATGACAATTTCTATTGTTAACTCTAACTCTAGCCATCTGTTTAAACCGTCAATTCGAACAATATTCCAATCATTGCAGTTCAAAACCAGATTTGTTGTGAGCGTATTGCCTTTTTTGTACACAATAGTTTCGATCTTTTTTGTAGCTTCTCCAACCCTGAGTCTTCCTTCCGCTTCAAGTATTCCATTTTTAAGTTCTGTAATCCTTGTAAAATCGAATGCTGGTGGAGATTTAGCAATTTTAGAATTTGAAATGTTTTGCTGATTGCAGATATCTGTAGTCTCAAAATCTGTCAAGAAACCACCTCCTACTATTTTTTTTTTGTTGTCAATACGCAAAAAACCTTCCTTAAAAAACATTACGCCACTTTGGCTTTCTTTCTTCTCGTTTACTGCTGACCAGCTTATTTTTGATTTCCTCACATCTACCTCCAATGTATTGCCCTTTTTTTTATAATAGTATCGAACAAGGAATAACCCAGGTATTAAAAAAGTGAGTAATAATGTTAAAAATTTTAACTCAATTTTGTTTATTGGCTCATTGCTATAAAAACGAGATTTTAATGTTTGACCTATTGCCACAAAAAGCGAAAATACTATAATGTAAACGTATCCCTTCTTAATCATATTGTTCTTTATTATTCTCAAACTCCCCACACTGGCGCAGGTTTGGTAGCATTGCTATGTGCTCAGCCAGACCTGTGCCTTGCTATTACTAAGTTTTCATCAATATACAGTCACTATTTCCAATAATCCTTTCTTGTTTTTTGTATTATAATCTGTTGCACTACTACATTTCCAGTGTTCTGCCAATTCAACAAAACCGGCCCGAACCGGGTTTTCATGAAGATAAGTTATTCTTTGCTCAAGTATTTCTGCATTATCTAATAATACAGGATGATTCTCATGTTGCCAGAATTGATATTGATGATTGGATTTGTTTGCCTCCCACATCCAGGCGCAAGCGTCCCGCTTGTGCCACTTACACAATATAACCTAATTCAATCAAACCCTTTTTGTCATAGAAATCTCCTGCACTGCTGTAAACATATTCTTCTGCTTTATCAACAAACCCTGCGGCTACAGGATTCATATGAGTATATTCCAACTTTTGATAAAACATCTTACTATTCAGTATTTCCAGTGGTTTATTATGCTGTTGCTCCCGAAGAATTTCGGGAACATTCTGTATTATTGCTGTTTTCAGTCCAATAGGACTTTCTTCGCGTCCCCGCCGCCTTCATCAACGGGTTAATTTTGGGGCAGGCGCCGTACCATCATCTTACGCAACCGATTGCCTGTACATCTGAAAGCTTTTTATCTTAATTTCACTTCCTGCATCACCTTAAAACAGCAGCAATATGAACAGGAAAGAATTTGTTAGAAACGCGGGACTAACTGCAGCCTCTCTGGCTGTGCTTCCATCGGTCAATCTCTTCGCCGGAAAACGAAGTGCCGATCCTAAAGTAAAAATGGCAATTATTGGCGTAGGACTAAGAGGACAAAACCATCTCGACCTTTTACTGAGGAGAGCAGACGTGGAACTTACTGCCATTTGTGATATTGACGACCGAATGTTGAAGACTGCAAAAGAGATGATTACAAAAAGCGGCAAAAAAATGCCCAAAATATATACTGGCGATAACTATGCATGGAAGAAAATGCTGGATTGGGAAAGACCGGACGGTATTGTAATTGCTACCCCATGGGATTGGCATAAACCCATGATCATTGGCGCACTGGAGTCCGGAGTGAAATACGTAGGAACCGAAGTGGTACTCGGCATTACGCTGGAGGATCACTGGGATGTGGTGAAGGCTGCGGAAAAACACAATGGCCATGTAATGATGATGGAAAACGTTTGCTACCGCCGCGATGTGATGGCGGTGCTGAATATGGTGCGCCAGGGATTGCTGGGAGAACTGGTTCACTTGCAGGGTGGCTACCAGCATGATTTACGTGAGGTTAAATTCAATGACGGAGTTCACCCCTACGGTCATGGTGTGGAATTTGGCGAAAAAGGTTTTTCAGAAGCGCATTGGAGAACGGAACACTCTGTACATCGTAACGGCGACCTGTACCCTACACATGGTATTGGACCCATTGCCCATTATATTAACATTAACAGAGGCAACCGGTTTCTTACGCTGAATTCTTTTGCCTCCAAGGCAAGGGGCCTGCATAATTATATTGTGGAAAAGGGCGGAGAAAATCATCCCAATGCAAAAGTGAAATTCAAATTAGGTGATGTGGTGACCACGCAGATTGGTTGCGCCAATGGCGAAACCATTTTATTGCAATTAGATACTAACCTTCCCCGCCCCTATTCACTCGGTTTCCGCGTGCAGGGTACCAACGGACTGTGGATGGATGTAAACAACGGCATTTATATAGAAGGCAAATCGGCAAAAGCCCACCAGTGGGATGATGCGAAACCCTGGTTAGAAAAATACGACCATCCGTTGTGGGCGAGGTGGAGTAAAGAAACAGCGGACGCAGGACACGGCGGAATGGATTTCTTTGTAATTCACGCCCTCGTAGAATCCATCAAACGAAAAGCCCCTACACCAATGGATGTATATGATGCCGCCGCATGGAGCGCTATCACGCCTTTAAGTGAAAGGTCAATTGAACTCGGCAACCAAACAGTAGAGTTCCCCGACTTCACCAGCGGTCAGTGGATGTACCGGAAGCCAACATTTGCGCTCACGAATGAATATTAGATAAATTGAATTCAGATTTGCCGGAAAACGTTCGGCAAATCTGAATAATCAAAAATAAACTACTGCCCCGGTAAGTGTTTCCATGCAAAGAAATCCTCTCCTTTTAAACAAGCTTGTGCCGACTCAAAGAAGTCCTGAAAAATTTTCTTGTAAAAAACCATCTTACGGCTCTACCTAAGCGGTTTCCATTAAATTGTTTCTGCAAAGGTCATTTTACCATAGCTTTTATTTTTACCTTTGTCAGGTAATACTTAATTCACTAACTGCTGGTGATTACTGCAACTTCTACATATCAACAAATCCAAAACTGGTACGAGGCTTTTCGAATCCACTTAATCAAAATGGGTCTCAAGTTGGGCTATAGGGAAGATGAAATCAATGATTTAATCCATCAGTTTTACTTAGACCTGCTTGAAAAGAATGTAAATACCCACTCCATTTCTAATCCAGGCGCCTATTTATCGGTAGCTTTCAAAAGAAAGCTGATTGATTACCACCGAATGCATGGTAAAAGCAGGTTGATCAACGCGGATGACATTATTGACGAAATGCAAATCCCATCCATTCAGGAAACACTGGAACAGGTTCAAACCAATGCGGAACTGATTGCTAAAATAAGGGCGGCGTATCAAAAACTTCCGCCACGCTGTCAAAAAGTGATTGATCTGAAGTTTTACAAGGGATTCAACACACAACAAATTGCCGCACAAACAGGCCTGTCCGAACGAACCGTTTATAATAATATGTTCGAAGGCATCAAACTACTACGCATCGAATTAAACAAAACATCTCCTGCTATGCATTTGGCGGCATTATTGAGCTTACTGCCCCTTGTAGTTTCGGAGAGTATTCTACAAATTTTTTAAGAAAAGCTGGTAAATTCTACCAGATGTTCCGTCTATCTTAAAAAAGATACGGATGGCTGTTAATCTCTCAGTAGAGTCCCTTGTTATTGATGACTCATTTTACAACTACTGTTTTCATAAAAATAATGCGGATACACGCTACTGGGAAGATTATATACTGAACCACCCTGATGAACTGGGAACGATAATGGAAGCGAAGCAGTTGGTTTTGGGGCTAAGTGTAGTTATTGGTGAGCAACAGGACAGAAATATCGAAACAGCATCTGCGGTTGTACACTCCCGCTTTCCACGAAAAAACATCTTTAAACAAATAGGCTATTTTGCGGCAGCTGCGGCAGCTGTTACTGCTATTGTATGGGGTATTTCTTTTTGGAAAAAACAGGATACATTAGAAAATGCGGTGGTAAGTGAAGTACATAACAACAAAAAGTCCGGCCCGGCTCTTGTATTTACCTGTGCCAAAGGAGAAAGAAAGCTCGTAACACTGCCGGATGGCAGCCTGTTGCATCTGAATGCCGGCTCTACGTTACGGATTGACCCGGAGTTCGCCAAAAATAACCGGTATGTGTACTTAAGCGGTGAGGCTTTGTTTGATGTTAAGCACAATGAATCGCTACCTTTTATTGTACATGCCGATAGTTACGACGTTAAAGTACTGGGCACTTTGTTTAATGTGAAGGCTTATCCGGGTGATGCCACCAATGAGGTTGCGTTGTTGCGGGGCAAAGTGGAAGTGTTTAACCGGAACAATGCTCAAAAAACCGTGCTTGCCCCGAATCATAAATTACTTATTCATTATGCAGCTACCGGTGAGAAAGAGCCAGTGCAAAAGCCACATACACTGGTTTATGAACCTAAGGTGCTGCCGTTGTCATATAACAAAGATAGTCTTGTTATCGAAACAGCCTGGTCTCAAAACAGGTTAGAAATCATTAATGAAAACTTTGGCGCAATAAAAGAACGGTTAGAAAGATGGTATAATGTGGAAATAGACTTTGCAGATCCCGAAGTGGGCGGCTATAGTTTCACGGCAACTTTTAAGGATGAAAATATTGAACAGGTATTAAAAGCACTGCAATACACTTATCATTTCACTTATAAAATAAATGAAAAACAAATAACGATTTCTAAATAAAAAGGAGAAACGGGTACCAGCCATTCCTCCCGATTACAAAACGGAAACGGAAAGCATAAAAGCTATCCGGCTTCCCATTTTATAACAAAAAAAACCAGGACAAAAGTATGAAAAAAAATGTCTGTTTCATTCCATCCCGGCAGAAAGGATGGCTCAAAATGATTCTGCTTATGAAACTTTCTGTTGTAGTGATTTTAATCACAGCCTTGCATGTTTCTGCCAAAACCTTTTCGCAGAAAAAAATTTCGGTTGATTTCAAAAATGCAAAGCTCAGCCATGCGCTGAAAATAATTGAGCGAAAATCAGATTACCGCTTCGCATTCAGTAATCAGATATTATCGGAAAACATGACGGTTACCTTAAAAGCAAGAGACCTTCCCGTAGAAGACATCTTAGCCCAAATGTTTACCAAAACAGGCTTAACCTACAGCCTGATTAATAATAACCTGATAGCCATAAAGGGAGGCGAACCTTCGCGTGGCATAATAACCGTAAAAGGAAAAGTTACTGATAATGAGGGCAATCCTTTGTATAATGTAAGCGTTTCCGCAGGTACCGGTATTGGCACTACAACCGACGAAACCGGGAATTACAGTATAACTGTTGACGAAAACGCTACCCTTAGTTTCAGTTATGTAGGTTTTGTAACACAAACGATACAGGTGAACAGCCGCAATGAAGTTAACGTGATTTTACTGGCTAATTCGGCTGAGCTTTCAGATGTGGTGGTAGTAGGTTATAGCACACAAAGCAGACGCAAACTTACCAGTGCCGTTGCAACTGTGTCCGGAGAAGAACTAAACAAAAGAGTTGCCACTAACCCGGCGGCTTTATTACAGGGTCAACTCCCCGGGCTACAGGTAGTACAGGGGTCGGGCGAACCAGGTAATGAAGGGGTGAATCTGCGTATTCGCGGAACATCTACTTTTAGTGGAGCCGGTAATGACCCTCTGGTAATTGTTGATGGACTGCCGGGAAGCTTAACGGTATTAAACCCCAGTGATATTGAATCCATCAGCGTACTGAAAGATGCGGCTTCTGCTGCTATCTATGGTTCAAGAGGTGCTAATGGTGTAATTGTAGTAAAAACAAAAAAAGGGAAAGGCGGTGCATTTTCACTCCAGTATAATTACAACCTGGGTATTGCTAATCCTACCAGCCTGCCTGAAACCATACACAATTCGGCAGAGTTTATGGAGCTCTATAATGAAGCAAATTTAAATTCGGGACGCCAGCCGGTTTATACACAGGCACAAATAGATTTATATAAAAATGCTACAGACAGGGTAAAATATCCCAATCATGATTGGTTAGGCGATTTGTTTCAACCGGCTTATATTCAAAATCATTACCTGAACCTGAGTGGCGGAAAAGATAATACCAATTATAACCTGGGTATAGGCTACACTAATCAGCCCGGCACAATGATTGGGTTTAAGTATAAGAAGTACACCCTGGACCTCGGACTCACATCTAAAGTAAATAAAAGAGTAACGATTGGCACCAATGTGCAGATGCGCTATGGCAACAGGCTTAATCCGCCGCAAGGCGCCGGCGATATGTTTTTATCTACCTTGGCCCAATCTCCTCTGTATCCGCCACGGTCGCCGGATGGCAAGTGGATAAAGAGGGCTTATTCCAACGAACAGGGTAATAAAAATACAGTGGCAATTGTAGGAGAAGATGTGAGAACAAGAACTGATGATTATTATTTACAGGGTAATCTTTCACTTGATGTTGAAATAATAAAAGGGTTGACCTGGGAAACAAAAGCCGGTGCTAATTTTGGAACCAGCAAATACAATGATTTCAGACCTGTTGTGCAAACCTACTATTACAATGACATGAGTTCTGCGGGTTTGCTGGATGTGGGTACTCCCGGACTTAGTGTTGGCAGAAGTGATAATTTATATACCGTTTACTACAGCCAGCTGAATTTTAAAAGAACATTCGGCGATCATTCTGTTTCTGCTATCGGTGGGTTTCAGCAGGAGCATAATAAAGGTAGTAACCTCAATGCATGGAGAGCACAGTTTACCACCAATCTGCTGAGGGAATTGAATGCTGGACCGTCGGCAGGAATGACAAACAACGGCACATCTTCCGAATGGGCCATCCGTTCAGGGTATGGAACTGTCAATTATGATTTCCAGGATAAATATTTGCTGGGAGGCAGCCTTCGCTATGATGGTACATCCCGTTTGCCGAAAGATACAAGGTGGGGCTTATTTTATTCCCTCTCGGGCGCCTGGCGTATTTCAAATGAAGCCTTCCTGCAGGACGTTGCCTGGATCAATGATTTAAAGATCCGCGGGTCATGGGGTGAATTGGGTAACCAGAATATTGGTACCTACCCCTACCAGCCTACATTGAGCAACAGGGATTACGCTTTTGGCGGTACAGTATCGCCAGGTTATTCAGCCAGTAGTTTGGTTGATCCGAATTTAACATGGGAAACAACAAGGGTATTTGATATAGGAGTTGACCTTACTGCTTTTAACAATAAACTTTCTGTTACTGCCGATTGGTTCAATAAGTACACTTTTGATATTCTTCGTGGTTCACAGGTTCCTCTTTGGTTAGGATTAAATGCACCTGTAATTAATAATGGCGCAGTAAGAAATAAAGGGTTTGAATTTTCAGCCTTATACCGGGATAATGTGAGCAGAAATTTCTCTTACAGTATAGGTGCCAATTTCCAAACTTATAAAAACAAACTGGAGAAGTTTGGTAATAAAGAAATAGGTGGTTCTACCATACGGGAAGAGGGCCAGCCATTGGATGAATATTACCTGTATGTATGGGATGGAATATTTCAAAGCCAGGACGAGATTGACAAATCGCCCCAACAACCCGTTACTCCCACACCCGGCGACCTGAAAATAAAAGATGTAAATGAAGATGGCAAAGTAGACGATAAGGATCGCACCTATGTAAAAGGAAAATATCCTTCTTATCAGTATGCGGTTAACCTGGGCGTCAACTGGAAAAATTTTGATTTCAGTGCGCAGTTGTATGGATCGCAGGGACAAAAAGTATACGTTAGCGGATGGGGTATTGAGCCTTTCAGACAGGGTTCTGTTCCTACTACAGACTGGAGAAACAGGTGGACAACAACAAACCCGTCTAACACCATGCCGAAGATTTATTCTGCGGATGGTTATGCGCCGGTTCAGAATTATGCATCAACTTATTATCTGAAGGATGCTTCTTTTATGCGTTTAAAAAATATTCAGTTGGGATACACAATTCCAACAAGCATCCTTTCTAAGGCAGGAGCGAGATCTCTCCGTGTGTATTTTGCTGCAGACAATGTTTTCACAGCAAGTAAATATCCGGGACTTGATCCGGAAAGAATTGGCGACGGACTTTATGTAACCTACCCGCAGGTGCGAACATTTACTTTTGGCGCAACGGTTCAATTCTAACTTCTAATAAAATTATTTTGAGATGAAACACAATAATAAAATTATTTTACTAACAGGATTTGCATTATTTATGGCATTTACATCCTGCAAAAAAAGCTTGCTGGATGTTGCTCCTCCCGACCAATTATCTACTACAGTATTCTGGAAATCAGAAGCCGATGCTGATCTTGCATTAACCGGACTGTATAATTTTTTATATGCAGGTGGTGGTAACTGGGCCAACTCACAATATGAAATAATGGGATGGGATACCTACACAGATGATGTATTTGGAAAGCATAACTACGGTGGAGGTTACAATGCAACAAGCTCCGGCATTACACCCAACACCGGAGCCTATGTATATAATTATTATAATAACAACTACAGAGCTATTGCGGCAATCAATTCTTTTCTTGCTAATGTAGATAAGGTATTGACCGGCGATAAACTGACGAAGTATAAAGGGGAAGCTTATTTCATGAGAGCGTTTAATTATTTCTGGCTCGCTCAATTGTATGGAAACGTTCCCATCATTAAAGATGATCCCTTTAAGGCTGATTTTAAAACGCCGATGGCTAAATCAACCAGGGCCGAAGTACTGGCTTTTGTATACCAGGATCTGGATGCGGCCATCGCAGCCTTGCCCGATGATGCATACAGTTCAGGACATGCTGTTAAAACCACGGCGCAGGGATACAAAGTAAGAGCTTTATTATTTGAGAAGAAATATGCAGAAGCAGCCGATTTAGCTAAAGAGATCATTGATGGTAACAAGTATTCATTGAATCCCGACTATGATGCCAATTTCTATAAGGCAGGACAGAATGCCAGCAATGAAATTATGTTTTCCGTAAAATTCCTTCTCCCTAACATTGAACATGCAGATGCCGCTTTGAATGTAACCATGCAAACCTGGGGCGGGTACCAGGGAACTCAGGACCTGATTGATGAATACGAAGCTGGCGATCCAAGAAAATCAATGACCTGGTTTTTTCCGGGTGATGGAACTGATAAGGGATGGCCCTTTAATAATCCGGCTGTAGCAACTCCGGGTGGCGGACAGGACTGGATTGTGGGCTTTTATTTACCTAAAAAATGGCTTACACCTGGTTTAAAAAATCCGGACTATGGTGTAAAAGGTGATAACGACTTTGTATTGCTGCGTTATGCCGACATTAAGCTCATGTATGCAGAAGCACAAAATGAAGCAGCGGGTCCCGATGCTTCTGTTTATGCCCAGATAAATGAAGTTAGAGACAGACCAGGAGTTAATATGCCTGCATTGCCTGCCGGTCTCACCAAAGATCAGATGCGGGATCGCATCAGACACGAAAGAAGGGTAGAGTTTCCTTTGGAAGGGATCCGGTATTTTGACCTGAGAAGATGGGGCATTGCCACACAGAAATTAAACGGATTTGCACCGAATCCGCTGGCGCCGGCAATTAAGATAAAGTACGAAGACAAGTATGAATTTTGGCCAATCCCTCAAACAGAAATAGACAGGAACAATGGAGTGCTTGAACAAAATCCGGGCTATTAACAAC
>JADZFY010000057.1 GCA_020854215.1 Chitinophagaceae bacterium
AAAATAAAGGACGAATTAACAGACGGTACGGGGAGCCCGGCCTCTTTAGGATCGCGAAATGCCAGCACTTCACGGGGTTCATAATTTAAATTCCGCCCATGCTTATACCGTAAATTGGTGGTGGTTTGTTTGTCGCCAATAACCTTGTAGGGCGTTTTCACCCGTACACTTCCGTGATCTGTTGCCACAAGCAGAGTAAGGGGTTTATCGGCTATTTTCTTTAACGCCTGGTGCAGTGGTGAATGTTCAAACCAACTGGCAGTAATACTTCGGTAACTGGTTTCATCACTGGCCAGCTCCTTCAACACTTCCATTTCGGTTCGGGCATGGCTCAGCATATCCACAAAATTGTACACAATGATATTGATATCATTTTGCAGGAGGTTATGAATATTGTCCACGAGCTTCTGTCCGTCGTGATGATTGAGCACTTTTGTGTAGGAATACCTGATATCACTCTTGCCTAACCGCTTAAGTTGTGCTTTTAGAAACTCGTCTTCGTACAGGTTTTTCCCTCCTTCTTCTTCATCATTTTTCCATTGAGCCGGAAAATGTTTTTCTATTTCTATCGGCATCATCCCTGCAAAAATGGCATTGCGACTATACTGGGTGGCCGTTGGCAAAATAGAATAGAAAGTTTCCTCCTCCTGGATACGAAATGTTTCGGCAAAAATTGGCTGTATGCTTTTCCATTGGTCGTACCTGAGGTTGTCAATCAACGCAACAAAAAGCGGTTTACCTTTTTCGATGTGGGGTAATACTTTGTAGCGAAACAGGGTATGGCTCATAATGGGAGCATCCGCTGTTTTGGGATCTACCCAGGAGGCATAGTTCTTACTAACGAATTTAAAAAATTCGGTATTGGCTTCGTTTTTCTGAGATTGAAATACTTCCTGCATTTCAGGACTGTCACTTTTTTCCATTTCCAGCTCCCAGTACACCAGCTTTTTATAGAGCTCCATCCACTCGTTATAATCCGGGTTGCTGTTCAGTGCCATAAAAAGATGGCGAAACTCCTGCTGATAAGCGCTGGTTGTTTTTTCAGCCACCAGCCGCCGGTTATCAATAATCTTCTTTAAACTCAGCAGTACCTGGTTGGGATTAACCGGTTTAATGAGGTAGTCACTGATCTGTGAACCAATGGCGTCATCCATCAGGTTTTCGGTTTCATTTTTCGTGATCAGTACGATGGGTAATTGCTGATTAATCTCTTTTATTTTTGCGAGCGTTTCTAATCCGGTAATGCCCGGCATCGTTTCATCGAGTAACACTACGTCCACTACATGTTGCTTCACATAATCGAGGGCATCATAACCATTGGTGAGCGTTTTTACTTCATAGCCTTTATTTTCGAGGAAAAGCTGCTGCGAGCGGAGACTTTCCATCTCGTCATCTACCCAAAGTATTTTTGCCAGAGACATGTGCAACTATTTTAATGTTTAACTATTCAAATGTAGTTATATCATTGCCTGCTTTATACCTTTGCGCCGGTTCCCTTATTTATTTAACATTTTATGCATGGCGTTCAGAAAAATCATCAACGACCCGGTCTATGGATTTATTACTATTGACCAGCCGTTGATATTTGACATTATTTCTCATCCCTGGTTTCAGCGTTTGCGCCGCATAAAGCAAATGGCACTGGCTCATTTAGTGTATCCCGGTGCCGTGCACACCAGGTTGCATCATGCACTAGGGGCATACCACTTAATGGGCAATGCATTGCAGGTGCTAAAGCAAAAGGGAACTGCAATCACTGACGAAGAAGATACTGCAGCCAAAATTGCTATTTTGTTACACGATATCGGGCACGGTCCGTTTTCCCATGCATTGGAAAGTGTACTCATGAAAAATATGCATCACGAGGAGCTATCACTTTTACTCATGAAACAACTTAACAGGGAGTTTAAGGGTAGTTTGCAAATGGCAATAGATATTTTCACCAATGCCTATCCCAAAAAATTTTTACATCAGTTGGTCAGCGGACAACTGGATGTTGACCGAATGGACTACCTCACCCGTGATAGTTTTTTTACCGGTGTTAGTGAAGGCGTAATTGGGTACGACCGTATTATCAAAATGCTTGTTGTGCACAACGGAACGTTAATGGTGGAAGAGAAAGCCATCTATTCCATTGAAAAATTTTTAGTAGCACGACGGCTGATGTATTGGCAGGTGTACTTGCATAAAACCGTGCTGGCTGCGGAAATGATGCTGGTAAAAATACTGGAAAGAGCCAGAGATATCGGAATCAAAAACAACCTTAACCTATCCGATAGCAACCTGAAAAAATTTCTATTACATCAGCACAAAAATATTGCAGACGATCCGGCTCCGTTTTGTGCGTTAGATGATACAGACGTGGTTGCCGTCATTAAAAGTTGGCAAAATCATCCGGACAAAGTGCTTTCGCTGCTTTGTAACGGTATAATGAATCGCACGCTATTAAAAGTAAAACTGCAGAATTTGCCCATTTCCGAAGCGGAAATTACCCATATCACACAACGAACCATGAAGCAGTTGGACATTGACGAAGAAGCGGCCTCGTACCTTGTTTTCACCGGAGAAGCTGTAAACCGCACATACAACCCCTTTGATGAAAAAATCCATATCCTGTTTAAAGACGGACAGGTAAGAGATATTTCGCAGGTGGACAATGCGCTCATCCAACATAACCTTTCAGGGGCGGTGAAAAAATTTTACATTTGTTACCTCAAATCATCACTATGACATTCACGGCTGCACAAATCGCTTTGCTGATTAATGGGACTATTGAAGGAAATGCGGACGCCGGAGTTCATTCCTTTAATAAAATTGAAGTAGCAAAGGAAGGGGAGCTTGCCTTTTTGGCAAATCCAAAATATGAAGATTGCCTTTATACAACCGGAGCATCAATCGTTATTGTAAACGAATCGCTCGATCTGAAATCAACGGTAACAGCCACCTTAATTCGGGTACCGGATGCTTACAGTGCATTTGCCGGTTTGTTAACAAAGTACCAGGAAATGATAGCCGGTCAGCTTACCGGCATTCAACAGCCGTCATTTATTGCACCATCTGCTAAATTGGGATCGAGTGTTTATGTTGGAGCTTTCGCTTATATTGGAGAAAACGCAGTGATAGGAAATGACGTTAAGATTTATCCGCATAGTTTTATTGGTGACAAAGTTATCATTGGCGACCATACCGTCATCCATCCATCAGTGAATATTTATCATCATTGCCAGATAGGCAAAAATGTTACCATTCATGCGGGTACTGTAATTGGCGGGGACGGATTTG
>JADZFY010000058.1 GCA_020854215.1 Chitinophagaceae bacterium
AGGGAAAACCCACGCAAAAGGTTTGGTTTTACCAGTTGAACCTCGACCGCAATTTGGGCAAAACCAATCCACTCAACGAAAACGACTTGGCAGAGTTTGTGGAACTACAAAAGACCTTTGCCGATAGCGAAAACTCTTGGACGGTAAATGTAAAAGACATTGACCAAAGCACTTTTGATTTAAGCGTTAAGAACCCGAACAAAAAAGAAGAAGTAACACTACGCCAACCGCAAGCCATTTTGGAAGAAATGAAAGCATTGGACGAAGAAAGTGCCGAAATCCTTAACTCAATTTTGGAACTGATATGAAGCAGATGAAAAAAATGTCTGAAATAGGATTAAACGGATTACAGGATGATAGGATTAAATACGAAAACAAAATCCTAAAATCAACTAATCCTAAAAATCATAATTCTGACAATGGGCAAGGTGATATCCTGAGCCTGCCGAAGGGTTGGGAAATAAAGAAGTTGGGGGAAGTTGTTGATGTTCTTGACAATTTGAGAAAGCCTATTACAAAAAGAGACCGCATAGAAGGAGAATATCCTTATTACGGTGCAACAGGAGTTTTAAGCTACGTTCACAACTATATTTTTTCAGAAAAGTTAGTTTTGATAGGAGAAGATGGTGCAAAATGGGTTTCAGGTGATAACACTTCATTTATTGCAGAAGGAAAATATTGGGTTAATAACCACGCACACGTTATAAGACCAAATCGTAAAGTAATTTTAGATGAATGGATAGTTTACTTTTTAAACTTTAGTGATTTAACACCTTTCATTACAGGAATGACAGTGCCTAAGTTAAATCAGGAAAAAATGAAAAGTATTCCAATCCCCCTTCCTACTCTCCCCGAACAACAACGCATTGTTTCCATATTAGACAAAGCCTTTTCGGCTATTGAGCGAAGTAGAAATAATGCCGAACAAAACCTCAAAAACGCCAAAGAACTTTTTGAAAGCTATTTGCAGGGCGTGTTTGAGAATGGGGATTGGGAAACAAAAAAGTGGGGAGAGCTTTGCGACTTTGTTCGTGGACCTTTCGGTGGTAGCTTAAAAAAGAATGTTTTCAAAGAAAGTGGTTATGTAGTTTATGAGCAGAAACACGCTATACACGACCATTTTAATCAGTTGCGTTACTTCATTGATGAAGAAAAATTCAATGAAATGAAACGATTTGAAGTATTCTCAGGCGACATAATTATGAGTTGTTCAGGAGTTACTTTAGGTCGAGTTGCCATAGTTCCTGATGGTATTCCCAAAGGCATTATTAATCAAGCATTACTAAAGCTAACTCCAAAGAAAAATGTAAATGTTCACTTTATTAAGCATTGGTTGCGTAGCAGTATTTTTCAAAAAATAATTTTTGATTATTCGGGTGGAGCAGCTATTCCAAATGTTCCATCTGCAAAGATTTTGAAAGACATAAAAATTCCTTGTCCAAGTTTAAAAGAACAGGAAAGAATTGTAACGGAAATTGAAATCGTATTGAACGAATCCAAAAGACTTGAAGGTATTTACCAAAGAAAGATTGATGATTTAGAAGAACTGAAAAAATCCATCTTGCAAAAGGCATTTGCGGGAGAGCTGCGCAGCCCCGAAGGGGCGGCATCTGCTAACGATGGGTATAGCCCATCGGAAAAGAAAAACAAGATAAGCCCTGAAAGGGCGTAGTACAAAAATATGGGACAGTCGCTCGTTAAAAACTATATGCATATCGTATTCAGCACCAAACACCGTGAGCCGCTGATACATCCACCAGTAGAAGCAGAACTGCATAGCTACCTCGGTGGCATTTGCAACAAGCTCGACTGTCAGGTAATTAAAGTAGGCGGTTACAGCGACCATATTCATATACTCTGTATGCTATCCAAAAAGATAGCCTTGATGAAACTGATGGAAGAACTGAAATCACATTCCTCCAAATGGATCAAAACAAAGGGAGCTGGATATGAAAATTTTTATTGGCAGGATGGATACGGAGCATTTTCAGTAAATCCTTCTGAAATAGACACAGTAATTGCCTACATCGCAAATCAACACGAACACCATAGCAAGAAAACATTTCAAGATGAATACCGTGCTTTTCTTAAAAAATATAATGTAGAATATAACGAGAAGTATGTTTGGGATTAGATATTTTGCCCTTTCAGGGCTTTTGATTCCGTGGTTTTGCCACTACATAGGGCTTCACCCTATGTTAAGATATGCCGCCCCTTCGGGGCTTCCACTGTACAGCCCTGAAAAGGCGATATATAATAGCGAGGCGGTAACGCCCCTCGCGATAAACATGAACGATGTGATACCGCCCCTCGTGATAAAAAAAGAGAAATTATGAACGAAGCAGAAACAAGAGCAGAACTGATAGACCCAAAGCTAAAGGCTTGTGGTTGGGGCATTGTAGAAGGCTCTAAAGTCCTACGGGAATACAACATAACGGCAGGTAAAATTCAAACAGGCGGTGGCAGGGGCAAAAGAGAAATTGCCGATTATGTGTTGGTTTACAAAGGCATCAAATTAGCAGTTGTAGAAGCCAAAAGTGATGATTTGGAAGTGAGCGAAGGCGTAATGCAAGCCAAGAAATATGCGGAGAAACTAAAATTAGAAACCACCTACTGCACCAACGGAAAAGCCATTTACCAAATCTGTATGAAAACAGGCGAAGAAGGTTTGGTAACAGATTTTCTAAGCCCTGATGAACTTTGGAATAAAACCTTTCCTAAAAGTTCGAACACTGAGCTTGCCGAAGTGTGGAGAGAAAAATTTGCCAATGTTCCTTTTGAAGACAAAAGCGGAACTTGGCAATTAAGATACTATCAGGAAATTGCCGTTCAACGCACCGTAGAAGCCATCGCACAAAGCAAAGAAAGAATTTTACTCACCCTTGCCACAGGAACAGGAAAAACAGCAATTGCTTTTCAAATAGCTTGGAAACTGTTTCAAACCCGTTGGAACTTAAAACGAGACGGCAACCGCAGACCAAGAATTTTATTTTTAGCCGACAGAAACATATTAGCCGACCAAGCCTACAATTCATTTTCAGCATTTCCTGAAGACGCTTTGGTGCGGATAAAACCCAATGAGATAAAGAAAAGCGGAAAAGTACCGACCAACGGCAGTATTTTCTTTACCATTTTTCAAACTTTTATGAGTGGCACGGATGCAGAAGGCAAACCTGCACCCTACTTTGGCGAATATCCAGCCGACTATTTTGATTTCATCATCATTGACGAGTGCCATCGTGGCGGAGCAAATGACGAAAGCAATTGGCGAAGCATTTTAGAATATTTCAGTCCAGCAGTGCAATTGGGTTTAACCGCTACACCCAAGCGAAAAGACAATGTGGATACTTACAAATACTTTGGTGAACCTGTTTACATCTATTCGCTAAAAGAAGGCATCAATGACGGTTTTTTAACGCCATTCAAAGTAAAACGAATCAAAACTACTTTGGACGATTATCGCTACACTTCGGATGATACCATTGTAGAAGGCGAAATTGAAGAAGGTAAATTGTATGAAGAAAAAGACTTTAACCGCACGATTGAAATTATAGAGCGAGAAGCCAAGCGGGTAAACATCTTTTTAGATGAAGCCAACCAAAACGAAAAGGCAATAATCTTTTGTGCCAATCAAGCACACGCAGCATTGATAAGAGATTTGGTAAACCAAAACGCAAAAAGTAAAGACCCGTTTTATTGTGTTCGTGTAACTGCCAATGACGGAGAAGAAGGCGAAAGATTGTTGAGAGAATTTCAGGACAACGAAAAAACAATCCCAACAATTCTAACCACATCGCAAAAACTTTCTACGGGAGTTGATGCACGGAACATTCGGAATATCGTTTTGCTTC
>JADZFY010000059.1 GCA_020854215.1 Chitinophagaceae bacterium
TACTTCGCTGGAGGAGTATGATTATTCTCCTTATAACTGTTTCAAAAAAACTATTGAATTTGAACCCGGGAAATTTCGGATAGAACATTTGGGAAATAATATCCCGATGCTATTTTCAATTAGTGCTAAAAAGAAAGCCGGTGGCTAACACCCGTCAAATGCGTTCCGGAGTTTTTGTGTATCCATCCACACTAAAACCTTTCCTTTTAAACTCAGCAATTTTTTTTTAATGATCAGGAGTCTTGTAATCATTGCGCTGTTAAGCATTTGGAGCGATAACGTTTCGGGCCAGAATAGCGGAGTCCGTTTCAGCCAAACGCTTCATACTGAGATAGCGCTTCCTCAGGCTGCCGGGCAGCATGTGCTCCGGCTATTTTCAACATCACAGGGTACAGCCATAGTTACTTCAAAGGGGGTGTTTTATTATAACAAGGAGAGATGGACCGGCAACGCATCGGGTGGTAACTGGATACTTGCGACGAAAGATCCTGATAACTGCATTTGGCTTGCCTCCGCAACAGTTATCCAAAATGAAAGAGGTATAACTGTTCCGTTTCCTGAAATGAAGGATACACTCTTATGTATGTTTTGGGAAAACAGGCACACTCTTCACGTCGGCACCTCAGGCGGGTTATATACATGGACCGGTACGTGGAGAAAGCAACCTGAACTCAATGGAATAAGAATCAACGATATCATTACAGATGCTAACAATAAACTGTGGGCGGCTACGCTTGACGGACTCTGGTGCAGAGCGCAGGAAAAATGGGTGAACCTCGATGAAACCGTTATGGCGGTGGGTCATCAGCGCAGGTACTATACGCTCGCTACGACAAATCAGGGGAAAGACCTCGTTTTTAGTTCGGCGCTGGCGGTGGGTTGTATTGCTGCCGATGGCAACCATTGGAACTGGAGTGCGAAAGATGGCTTGCCCTATGGCCCCATAAATCGAATATACGTAAACGGTAGTGAGTTTTGGATGGCTACTTCAAAAGGCGCAATTCAAAAAAATTCTGCGTGGCATTATTATCATGGAAAACGCTGGATGGCGAATCCGGTGGTAAACGACATATTAAGGATATCGCCCGAACGAACCTGGATTGCTACAAACGGAGGTATCAGTGAATTGCGTTCCGAAATGCTGACGCTTCGGCAAAAATCCGCTTATTATGATAGTGTGATAGACAAGCGGCACAATCGGCGGGGTTTGGTCAATATCTCTAAACTTGAAAAGCCTGGCGATCTCAGCAGCAGCCATTCTCAAAATGAAGACAATGATGGTTTATGGACGGCCTGTTACCTGGTGGCACAATGTTACCGGTATGCTGTAACGAAAGATCCGGATGCGAAGAAAAAAGCGATGCGTACTTTTGAAGCACTTGAGCGACTGGAAACTGTCACCGGAATTTCAGGCTATCCCGCACGCTCATATGCTGCAGCAACTGATAAAGTAGTACAATCGCGTTCGCCCCATCCCAAGCATTGGCACCGCTCGCAGGATGGAAAATGGCAGTGGCTGGATGATACCAGCTCTGATGAGATTACCGGACATATGTATGCGCTATCCCTATTTTATGAACTGGTGGCAGATGAAAAACAAAAAGCGTTGGTAACAGCGTTGATGAATCGCATGATGTCGTATATCGTTGACAATGATTTCCGCCTGATAGACGTTGATGGTAAGCCCACCCGCTGGGGCATCTGGAATCCGGATTCTCTTAATCACTCGCCGAACTGGATGTACGAACGCGGGCTGAACTCCCTGCAAATGCTTTCTTTTCTGAAAACAGCGGGTCGTATCACCGGAGATGCGAGGTATGAAGCAACGTATCAGAAATTGGTAGAAAAACATGGATATGCGCGCAACGCGTTGCAGGCAAAAATGTACGGACCCTTTGAAGTCAGCCATTCGGATGATATCCTTAACTTCTTCCCTTATTATGGTCTGCTGAAATATTCGCAGAAAGATCCTAATCATAAACTATTTATCAAAAGTCTCGAACGAAGTTGGGCGGCGGTTCGGGATGATCGCATGCCGGTTTGGAATGTTCTGGCCAGTTCACTGCTGGATAGAAATTGTGATTTGAATATAGCACTCGAAGAATTACAATACTATCCGCTTGACCTTATAGACTGGAAGGTGGAGAACAGCCATCGGTGGGATATTCAGATGGATCCGATGCCGGATCGCTTTGGAAAGCTGCAGGCGGTGCATCCGATTCCCACACCGGAAAGTGGCGTATCACGATGGAACACTAATCCTAAACAATTGGATGTAGGTAGAAATGGCGAAACCGAAGAAACCGGTACTTATTTTTTGGTAGCGTACTGGATGGGACGATACTACGGGTTTTGGGAGTGAAGAAATGATATGTGTATAATTACGGGTGACCATGAAAAAGAAAGGCTTTGTGAGAATTAGCCATTTGGATAATTCATCCGGATACAACAGTTGTTTAATCTAAGAACATTGGATTATTGCGAATGTATTATCGGTACAGCCTTTGCGGGCGGTTTACGCTGACAGCAATTTTTGAGCTTATCATTACAACACATAAAAAAGCCGCCTCAATTTTTGAGGCGGCTGTTATGTTGTAGGAAAATATTCAGACTACTTCAACCACCAGGGCTGAGAACTGATTTTGTCGTTTCCTTCGCCAAACTGAGTTTGTATGGCTGCAGACACATTCTCTGCATTCACATTGTATTCTGCCTGGGGGTACATCCAGCGATACGGGATATTTACTCCCGGTGGACGCCGGAAAGAAGGATATCCTGTTCTTAAATGGTCGAAAAACGAAGCCCAGGGCGATTGTAAAAATGTGCGCAGGTAGCGCTGCGTAACAATCATCTCAATTTTTTGCTCATCAGTGGCAGCGGCTGCCAAATTGTTGATGGGTTTCGCTAAGTATGCGGTGGCAATAGCCTGGGTTACATAGCTTCCATAACCTTTGGCGTAAGTTTCGTAAAACTTGAAAGATGCCTTAACTGCTTCGTCATAATAATCTTTTGCATCTCCGCTTACCCAGCCTCTTACGATACCTTCGGCAATGATGAGCTGCTGCTCAGTGTATCCGATAATCACTACAGGCTCCGTTGTGGGATCTTTGGTATAACGGTTATTTACCTTGGAGGTTTTACCGTTGGCTGCCTTGGTATTTACTTCAGAATAAGGTGCAGCAGGGTCACCACCTTCATAAGCAGAAAAGTCGTTGATGGCCAAACCTCCGTCTTCCGCATTTTTGGTTTGCGTGCAAAAAATAAACAACCTTGGATCTGTTCTGTCCTGCAGGCGACGTATGAACGTAGAGTCCATATACATTCCGGAACCATAACTACTGGAGTTAAACTCAGGATAACGGTTGCCTTCCTGATCCAAAAATACCAGTTGTGCATCATCGGTACCGCTGGCAAACAAGGGTTCACTGTTTACGACCTGTGCAAAGGTGGATTTAATATTCAGGTCTGCATCTGCTTCTTTTTTAGAAAGCAACATCAACACCTTTAAACGAAGGGCATTTACCGCTTTACGCCATTTGGTAACATCACCGGCGTAAATGATATCACCGGCAATAATGGTGTTTTCCGCTGCCAAAATATCGTTGGCTTCCTTCAGTTCGGCCAGGATACCTTTAAACACATCTTTTTGTGCATCATACGTGGGAGGCGTATAGGTTTCCTGGGTTTCACCCTGTAAGGCCTGGGAGTAAGGAACATCCCCGAATGTGAGGGTGAGGTTGAGAAAATAGAATGACCGGAAAAACTTACCTAATGCCACGTACGCATTACTGTTAATGCGGGCCGCTTCCTCCATCATTTTTGTGATATCTCTCATGTTGGAGTAAGCATCAAAATCTGCACGGTCCCATTTGTAATACTGCCCACCATTTTCTCCGTCGGTTTGCACCAGCATCTTTTGCGCATACAACGCTCCGGTTCCAAAATTGAAGTGGGCGGCGCTCCATTCAATCTGCGTTAACAGCAACTGGGGGTGCGCCTCGGTGACCTTGTTGGGGTCCACATTGATTTCCTCAAGCTTTTTGCACGAGGCCAGTCCTACAAAAAGCGCCAAATAGATGATTAATATTTTTTTCATTCCTAAGTTTTTTGAGTTATAAAAGAACCAATGAACGATGAGGTTCTGTTTATCATTATAGTTTTACGTTAATGGAAAGTCCAAGGTATCTTGGAGAAGGATCCTGCAGGTTACCATCATTTCCGATTTCATAATCGGGATCGAGTAACGGCATATTCTTCCACATTACCAGGTTATAACCAAATGCCTGAACATAGAGTCCTTTTATTTTTTGTCCGAGATTGATAACATTGCCCAACTCATAACCAACGGCTACTCTTCTCAGTTTAAAGAAAGAGCGGTCGAAAGTATTGGCAAAAAATTTATTCTCGCTTTCGGTAACCCGGGCACGGTAAGGATATTGCTGTCCCCAGGTTTGCCAGCTTACGGCAGTGGTATTGGGCGCATACTTACGGGTGTCTGAAATCACATTACCCAAAATATCTCTTTTTAATTCACCTTCGGTAACTACCACACCTTCGCCAACATATACCGGATGTCCGGCAGCATATTCGGCTGCGCGATAGGTTACGGAGTTCGGGTGTCTTCCGCCCCACCACATTTTTTCGTGTGTGGTGGAGTTCATAATACCGCCCCAAACACCGTCAATATCTACCCCAATATCAAATCCTTTAAAATTGAATTTGTTGATTAAGCCCAGTCTCCATGATGGATCGAGGTGACCCAGGTTGGCAGGGAAGGGATCTCTTATTGGCAACCCGTTTGCTCCGAGGATTAATTTACCGTCAGCGCTTTTTTGCCATACGGTAGCATAATAACTATCGGTGCGTTCTCCTAATTTCAAGTTGCCCGATTTGGGTTGGTTACCATATATTTCGGTGATCTTTTTAACGTATGACGACCAGTTGGCAGAAACACTCCATTTGAAGTTTTTGTTATTGATTGCTTTAACGGCTGCTACCACTTCAAAGCCGTTGGTCGTATATACGTTCCCGTTTACCTTACGGCTGGTAAAACCGGAAGCCTCGGAAATGGGGAGATTGATAATCTGGTTCTCGTCTTTGATATTATAGTACGTGAGATCAAGTACCAGGCGATCATTCAGGAACCCTGATGACAACCCGACTTCATACGATGATGATTTTTCGGGAAGGATGTTGGGGTTAACGATTCCTGCAGGATAATAAACGGACTGAGTGGAACCATAGGTAACGCCCTTGTTATAAGTAGAGTAGATACTGTAAGGAGCAAGATCGCTCGATACCTGTGCCCACGATCCGTACAGTTTCATGTAACCAATAAACTCAGGCATTTTTACAAATTCGGATACCATCGTACTTAACGACACCGAAGGATAAAAATAGGAGTTGTGGTTGGTGGGCAGCGTGGACGACCAGTCGTTACGGGCAGTGAAACTAAGGAACACCGCATTGTAAAGATCGAGGTTGGCAGCGCCATACAGGCTTCGGATGGATTTCTGCTCCAGGTAGTTTGAAGCCTGAACAGGTCCCTGTGTGTTGTTTAAGCTATATGTGCCCGGAACAATCAAACCATCGGTAGATTGATATTCGCTTCGGTAGTTTCTGTTATATACAGAAGCACCTGCATTGATTCCGAAATCAATATCTTTTGTGATCGCCTTGTTGTACGACACTAATGCGTCAACATCCACATTCAAAATATCACTGTTCCATATTTTATAGTCCCCGTTCCTGGAATCTCCATAGTTCAGATAGGTTTTAGGACTCTTCATGGTTTCGAAGTTGGTGAAATTTCTTCCGTTTCCACGAAGCTGCACATTAAGGTCTTTTGTGATTTTCCAGTTTGCCTTTAACTGCATATCCACTACGTCGCGGTTTTGCAGTTGCTCGAGCATATAAGAAGCAAAGTAAGGGTTGTTATACCAGGCATAGTTGTAGTTTGCCTGGCGGTAGCCTTCCTGTCCCGGCACCCACATGTGTTTTTTGAGATCCTGACCGTTCACGTCATCACTCATCCATATCAGGATAGTATAAATATGGTTCTTTGGACCATAACCATATCTTGGATAATTAGGAGAATATACTTTGTTGTAGGAAAGCGATGCATCTACCGTAAAATTTGACGTTACATCAAAGGATGCATTGAAGGCAAGGCTCCCGGTGTTCAACGACATATTCGGCACCTGCCCACGTTGGTAAGCATATTTTCCGGACGCATAATAGCGTGCTCTTTCGCCACGGTAGGCAACAGAAAAAGTATTGGTACTTACTACGCCGGTTCTTAAAAAGTCTTTCAAATTATTGTGGTACACAAAATCCGTAGGAACCCTTTCGTATTTGGAGCGGTCGTCATAAATGGTACCTTTAACATCGCCATACCATTCAATCGTTTCACCCGTTATTTTATTACGGATGGGGCTGTTCCACTGCGGAACTTTTACGCCTGCGTTGAGTTTGGGTCCCCAGGTCATATCTCCGTCGGAAATACCGCCGTCTGCCCCGTCCCAAAATTCATACTGTCCGTTTGAACCACTACCGTATTCTGTTTGCGTTTTCGGAAACACGGTGAAACCGGCTGTAACCATGTTATTAGTGGTTACGTTCACTTCCATGCCTTCCTTTTTTGCATTTTTAGTAGTAATTAAAATGGCACCGTTTTTACCGCGACTTCCATACAATGCGGAAGCAGCCACTCCTTTCAGTACGTTAATGTTCTCAATGTCTTCACCAGTCACATCAAAAAAGTCGGTTTCTACCGGAACACCGTCAATAACGATCAGCGGGTTTTTACCCCGGAGTACAAACGCGGGTTTTTGGAACATGCCGGTGGGGTTAGTAACGGTTAAGCCTGCAACCTGACCCGATAATGCAGTACCCAGGTTCATGGTTCTCGAGTTCGCTAATTGTTCTGTTTTTACTTCCTGAGTGGTAAAGCCCAGCCTTTTCTTCTGTTGCTTAATACCAATGGCGGTTACTACCACTTCATCTAATTGCTGCGATCCTGCTACAAGTGCAACGTCGAGTGAAGTTCTGCCGCTCACACTAACTTCTTGTGTGGCGAAACCAACAAATGAAAAAATCAGGATAGCATTTTGTGACGGAGCGGTAATTGAATATTTACCTGTTTGATCGGTCATTACCGTAGTTTGTGTATTTTTTACGGTAACACTTACACCTGGCAGGCTACTGCCATTGGAGTCGGTTACCTTGCCGGTAACTTTTTGCTGAGCCAGTATCGCCAGCGGTAAACACCATAATACCGCGGCTGCTGCCAGCATACGCCTGAGTTTGCTCATAAGCATGATTTAAGGGTTAAATAATAATTGCTCAAAGTTGATGAACCAACTTCAAA
>JADZFY010000060.1 GCA_020854215.1 Chitinophagaceae bacterium
AGAAAACAACGGGTCAGGATTTTTTGCTAATTTCATTTTCTAAAACTATTACGCCATGACCACAAGAAGAACATTTATCCGCCAATCTGCTTTTTTTTCGGCAGCGGCTCTGGTATTGCCCTCATCACTTCTTACTATTAATCCCAAAATAGGCTTGCAGCTTTACACGCTGCGGGATACCATGGCAAAAGACCCCAGGGCAGTTCTAAAAAGTGTTGCGGGCATTGGGTTCAAAGAAGTGGAATCTTTCGGATATAATAACGGAAAATACTTTGGTTTAACACCGCAGGAATTTAATGCAGCACTAAGAGCCAATGGACTCGCACACCCCAGCAGCCATTACATGCTGGCCCACCTTTCCAATAACTGGGAAAAAGCGGTGGAGGATGCCGTGGCAGCCGGACAGCAATATATGGTAGTAGCTTACCTGCTCGACAATGAACGGAAAAACATAGACGACTATAAAAAAATTGCAGATAGCTTTAATACTGCAGCGGAAGCCTGTAAAAAAGCAGGAATACAATTTGGTTACCATAACCACGCCTTTGAATTTATTGATATGGGTGGACAACACGGATATGATGTACTGCTGAAAGAAACCGATTCTAATCTGGTAAAATTTGAATTGGATTTATATTGGACAAGTTATGCGGGAGTAGATGCAGTGGAACTGTTTAAAAAGCATCCGGGGCGTTTTCCCCTGTGGCATGTGAAAGATATGGATATCACACCCAAAAAATTCTTTACGGATGTGGGTAACGGGGTAATCAATTTCAAAAACATTTTTGCCCAGGCAGAAACAGCGGGAATGAAACACTATTTTGTTGAGCAGGACGTATGCCCGGGTCCCCCCATTGACAGTATTAAGAAGAGTTATCAATATATAAGTAAGAACCTGATTGGCTAAATACTCCAAGGAAGTACTGTTGCAAAAGTCGGAGAAAGCTGTTCCACTCTTCCCGGGAACAAGAACTTTCCGGAGTGAATTTAACTGAGCTCTTGCAGTAGCACCACTAAAAGTGTCAGCAAAGCGAGTAGGGTTCAGCATATTGCATTCCGGCAAACCCCACCCGAAAGGCTTTATCAGGCTTCAAAATTTGAGAAATTGCAACATCCCCGTATAACAGTCATTTTATCCAAAGACGTTGGATTATTACGGATATACAACGGGATAGCCTTTTCTGGTCGTTTTGCAGCGAACTCCAAATTTGGAATTTAAAGAAGAAAAGTTTTGTTCATCTGCCGCACAAAAGAAAAGGAGAACAACCATTGGAAATTCAATTTGTTGTTCTCCTTTATTGCATTCTATTCCCGAACGGTTATCATCCGTTTCGGTAAATCGGGATTAATAGCGATTTCCGCGACTGCTACCTGCAAAAGACCTTCTTCCTCCGCCGTTGCTGTTGCTGCGCTCTTCGCGGGGTTTGGCTTCGGTAACTGTAATGGGCCTGCCTTCTACCACTCCTTTGTCTAACTCGCTGATAGCCTTACGCGCTTCTTCGTCGTTAGGCATTTCAACAAAACCGAATCCACGGCTGCGGCCGGTGAATTTATCAGTAATAACTCTTGCTGAAGATACTTCTCCGTATTCTTCAAAAAATGCTTTTAAGTCTTCGTCTACCACGTTGAAGCTTAAATTAGAAACATAAATGTTCATACTAAGTGATTAAATTTTACAAATGAAAATCTGAGAAAACAGGGAAGTAAGGACGACTGAACTATTAGCAGAAGATGCGTAGCAGATTGAATCATTTCATTACCGGAACTGTACAAACTCAAATTTGAGGCGCAAAGGTAAGGATTTATTACTCATCTCCAACATTTATTTTCACAAATTTAAAAAGTGTATCCATCACCGGTTATCTTCGCAATAGAATCGGGCGATGAAACCACTCCTTATATATTGCTACGACGCCTACTGCGGATGGTGCTACGGCTTCAGTCCGGTTATGCTAAAGACAGAACGGGAGTATCGTAGTATCCTTGATTTTGAAGTATTGTCCGGAGGTATGATCCTTCCGGAATCCCCAAAACACATCGGAGCAATAGCAAATCACATCAAAACTGCCTACACCGCCGTTGAGCAAACAACAGGCGTTACTTTCGGCTCCGACTATTTATGGCATATCAATAATCCGGAAGATAGCGACTGGTTTCCCAGCTCAGAAAAACCGGCAATAGCACTAAGCGCAATAAAAGAAGATTTTCCACAGCTTTCTGTGCAATTTGCTTCTTCTTTGCAACACGCCCTTCATTACGAGGGCAGAGATCTTTGCGATGACGAAGCATACCGGCTTTTGTTACGGGAATATCCTATAACACCAGATTTATTTTACGAGCGATTGAACAGTGAAGCGTTTCGGGAAAAAGCCTACTATGATTTTGCCTTGTGCAAACAACTGGAGGTTACGGGTTTCCCCGCGGTGTTTTTACAGGTTTCTGATAAAAAATTTTATGCTGTTGCCAGAGGTTTTACTGATTTCAACACATTGAAAGAAAGAATAGACAATGTGCTAAAGGAAAGCCGGCACTTAAATCCGGAAATCTGAGCATTCACCGGACAGTGAATGCAACGTTTAAATACATCCCGGTGTCAGCTTGCATAATTATTACAGGTATTATGCAAATGAAGAGCGGGTTCAATCGGTATCTATTATTTTTCCTGGTTTTTGCAATGGGTATCGCTGGTTGTGAGAAAACTGCTATTAAACAAAATGACCGCACTGTTCCACAACTCAGGTATATAAAAGCAAGAACCAACGGAGGAGACATCCTACAGAACGAATACCAATATGATGACATGGGAAAAATTAAAACCCGTATCAGCTATAAAGACTACACAGCAGGACTCATTGGCTCCTTAGCAGATTACACTTACCAGGATGGCAGACTGCTGCAAATAGATGAAAAGATGGATTTTTCCAGTAGCAGCACCGCGGTCCAATATGTTGTTGGTCGCTCCACTTTCGTTTACAATGGAAATCAGATCATTCAACAGAATCATTATTTGAAATCGGGCAACAACTATGAGCTCCGATCTTTTTCGGTGTTCACTTACGATATTGCAGGACACCCCGTTAAACAAACCCGCTATTTATCAGACGGCAGTTTAATCGGATATACCTTATATACTTTTGTAGACAATAATGTTGTATTGAGCGAATTCTATCAACTCAAACAACCAACGGCAATACCCGAACTTGCGATAAAAAGCAGATACCGTTACGATAATAAAAAAAATCCTTACCGGCAGGTTTATCAGCAAATTGAAAACATACCCTTTTCTGTTAACGCCAACAATATTACAGAAAGCACCGCGATCTATTATGCCGCATATACTTCGTCCGCACAGGCAACAACAAGTGCGTCCACAACAACTTATCAGTACAACAGTATGGGTTACCCGGAACTCATGAAGGAAAACGGCAACTCTTTTATTCTGCAATATCAATAATCATTCAAAAGAAATTTCCATCCTTTGCAAATCGGGAAGTTCGGTGCATCACGGTTATCCAATAGCTTTGTTGCGTTGAACCGGTATTAAAAAGATAATTTATTGTTTCTGTAATGCCTCCGGTGTGGAATATATGGGATTTCACCGCAGAAAAAAAGAACACGAAATGGAAGAACAGACGCCATCAGTTTCACCGGCAAAAGTAATTGTGGCATTTGCTGTTATTTACATTGTTTGGGGATCCACCTATTTTTTTATACATATTGCGATCCAGGATATGCCGGTAACGGTAATGGGCACCTTCCGGTTTCTTACCGCGGGACTTATTATGACCGGATGGTGTTTCGTTAATGGTGAACGACTTTGGATTTGGAAAGATATCCTTTTTGCTTTTATCATCGGCT
>JADZFY010000061.1 GCA_020854215.1 Chitinophagaceae bacterium
ATATTAGGCGTGTACACCACGCAGTATATCCCACATACAGCCTTCCATATTATTTTTGGAATTTTACTACTTGCTTTGTCTGCATTTCTGTTGTTTAAAAAAAATGAACCTGTTCGAATAGATCCGGAGATCACGGAACCATCCGGAGGACATCGGGTGAGAACACTTACTGATAATGAAAACAATACTTTCAAATATTCTTATAACGTCTATGCGGGTGCAGCCATCAGTGCAGTAGTGGGCTATCTTTCTCCGCTGTTGGGCATTGGCGGAGGAATCATTCATGTGCCCGCATTGGTGCATTGGCTCCGTTTTCCGGTGCATATTGCTACGGCCACGTCTCATTTTATTCTTGCGGTTATGGCTACCGTTAGCGTAATCGTTCATGGGTTACAGGGCAACTACAATGATCCCTATGTTTTTAGAATGGTATTGTGGCTCTGCGTGGGTGTGGTTATCGGTGCTCAATTGGGCGCATGGCTCTCCCACAAAATAAAAGGAAGGATGATTGTTAAGGCGCTCGCCATTTGCCTGGCTATCGTAAGCCTGCGGCTGCTGTGGGGAATAATGTAGAATGCTGAATGCTGTTTTACGATAGCAAACAGCACAGAACTATTCATTTTCCCGGTTTCTTTTTTGGGATATAACCTTTCCAGATAATTTTTGTATCGGTAGTTTCCTCCACCATTTGTAGCGTTGTAGCACGGCTTGTCATCTGCTGCAACAATTGCTGGAAAATATGGGAATCAAGAATGGGCACAACAAAGTGATTATTTCCTTCATCGTACGGCTCTGTATACTGGATAAGAAAAGGACTCCATACTTTGCTCCTTACGGTAAGCCATTTTTGTTGATTATAAATTAATAAATAGTCATTTAATGTCAGATGCAGCCGCTGTTTATTGTTCCATACCACTGCGCTGAAAGCACATTCTTTGTAAACGAATGCTCCATCGGTTACCGTTATAAAAAAATATTCCGTATTAACATCAACCCATTTTTTTTGCCACATATAACGACTAACTACCTGAATTAAATCCTGATGCAGCGATAGCAAACCCAGGGTACGAAGAAAAGCCTGACGGAAAGTAAATTCCAGAACCCCATTGCTCACAGAAAATCCTTCATCATTGGTTTGCATGTAATGGGTGAGAAATGATTGAAAATCCTTTTCCCATACGTCATGCAAATGTTGTTGCGAGAAACGCTGCATCAGGTCATGGTTTTGAAACAAATCAAAAAAGTCGTTTCTGTGCGCAAGCGTAGCTTCCTGGTGATTGATACGGTACTCAAAGAAATCAATGCCCCACTTAAAGAGTTCCAGGTCCTGAACAGCATACGGAAGCCATAAGGTTAACTGATAACCCAAACCGTGGTCGTTGTAATGATATCTCCGGAGGGAAACAGCATGGATGGTATAATCCGGAACTGCATACCGACTCACAATGCCCAGGTTATTACAAACAGTATGCTGATTATAATTGTTACGGATCCATTCCAATAATTCAGCAGGTTCAATTTTCTGTCGGGTTGAACGTTGGTAAATAAGGCGATCTATGTAGGGTGGTTGGTTAATCCGATTGTTTCTCTTGTTTGACATCATTTTATGCCAGACGTTTTGAATGGTATGAAATATCCCGCATAGCGTTTTTGCCGAGTTGCAACAAAAACTAATGTTCACTTATATCATCACGCCACATTTATCCCATCACCGGTTTGGCGCTTTTTCTGTTAATAAACGAAATAAATAAGCCCGCAGTTACAAACATGATCAGGCTGTAAACCACCGCCGGTATGGCCATAGTGGCATTGCCCAGCATGAGCGGACTGCTGGCAATGGCAATAGCCAGCGTGCCGTTTTGGATACTGGTTTCTATGCTGATGGTAATTTGCTGTGACAAGGGTAACTGGAAAAATCGCGGAATATAATAACCCAGCAGCATACCCGAAAGGTTGAGCAGGAGGGCTGCCGGTCCTGCAATGACCATGGATTGAATGATGGTTCCCCTTTCCTGGTAAATTGCCGCAATGATAACCAGCACTAAAAACACAGCCGACATAATTTTTACCGGTTTTTGGGCTCTTTGGGCAAATACTTCCGCCCATGCTTTTACCAGCATACCTATGGCAGCAGGAACAATGGTGATCGTTACGATTTTTAAAATAGAACTGAGCACATCAAGGTGAAATTCGGATGTAACCCCCATGTAGTGGAGGATGGCTATATTAACCATAACGGGAATGGTGAATATTTTTACGATGCTCGATATCGCGGTTAGCGAAATGCAAAGTGCAGTATCTCCATTGGCCAAATGGGTAAGAAGATTGGAGGTAGGACCTCCGGGGCACATGGCTAAAATGATAAGCCCTATGGCCAGTTCAGGACTATCTTTCAACAGCAGGGCGGCAATGCTGAAGCCTAATACCGGGAGTAAAATCAATTGAGTAAATGATCCAATGAAAATAGCTTTGGGGTAAAGGAAAATGCGTTTGAAATCGGCAAGCTTTAAGGAAAGTCCAAGTCCAAACATAATAATAGCCAGGGCAAGGGGCAACAATGCCGTTGAAATGATTCCGGAATTCATGGTAGTCGGGTTAAAGGGTTAAAATTGTCTTTCCTGTCAAGATACATACTATTCTTAAATGCTAAAGCATTGCCGGTCTTAATTTATTCCGGGGTTGACTAAAGGAAACGCATACCTTCAATAGATTGTGTTGCCAGGTTTCTTTTTCAAAAGCAACTGCTTATATGCGTTTGGCCATTCTCCTAAACCGGTAGCTCAAAAACAAGCTGGAGCAGGAAAGCCCGGTAATAAAGCCGATCCAGATACCAGGAGCTCCCAAATGCGTGTGAAATGCAAGGAAATATCCGGCGGGTATGCCAATAACCCAATAGGCAATTCCAATTAGCAGCGTGGGTATTTTTACATCTTTGATACCCCGCAAAAGTCCCGCGGCGATTGCCTGGGTGGCATCCGAAATCTGAAACACTGCCGCATAAATCAGCAACAATGCCGCCAAACGAATCACATTGCCGTTTTCGTTAAAAGCCAGGGGTAAAACGTTTCTGAAGGAAATAAAAATGGCAGCACAGAGTGTACCGTAAAGAATAGCGGTAATCAGTGTGCTTTTTCCGATAGCCATTATTTTGATACTGTTTTTGGCACCGTAGGCATTACTTACTCTTATTGAACTTCCCTGCGCAAGCCCCATTGAAACCATAAATGTAAAAGAAGCACAACTCAACGCAATTTGATGGGCGGCTTGTTCGGTTGCACCCATTGTTCCGATAATAATACCGGAAATAGCAAAAGCTCCGCCTTCCATTCCAACCTGGAGGCTGCTGGGAATACCAATGTGGAGCAGTTCCCTAATTGTTTTCCAGCGCAGCTTCCACTGGTTTCGCCTCACAACAATGTAACGCCTGAATATGGGATGCCACAGGATGACGGCGCCAAGCGTTATAAACATAAGGGAACGCGTGATAAGTGTGCCCCAGCCTGCGCCCGATAGTTCAAGCCGGGGGAATCCCCAGTTTCCAAAAATCAGTAACCAGTTAATAAAAATGTTTACCGGCAGAGAAACCAATGAAATGACCATCGCCGTTCGGGTTCGTTCCAGACCATCCGTAAATTGTTTGAGCGACATAAACAGCAGCATCGGAATAACGCTCCAGCCCATCAGTTCCAGAAAAGGTACCGCGAGTGCCGCAACTTCCGGATCTTGTTTTAAATGAAAAAGGATATTCTTTCCCAGCACGAGCGCTAAGGAGATGAGTACGGCTGTAGCCGCACACAACCAAAATCCATTGTAAAAAAAGTGCGATACTTTTTGTCCGTCCTTTCGTCCGTGTGACATAGATACCAATTGGGAAACGGAAATGGTCATACCTATGCCAATCACAAACGGAATGTTCAAAACAGCCAACACCAGCGCACCCGCCGCCAGCTGTTTATACCCTAATGCACCTATCATGGCGGTGTCAATAATATGCAGCGCCATTTGGGCAAGTTCACCCAGAATAATAGGGAACGATAACCGAAGTGTGCGTTTAGCTTCACTCCATAAGGAAAAGTACATGTTCGCAGAATAATGGGAGCAAAGATGAAATTTTTTAAAGGAAAACAATTTCTAATTTTCAAATTACACCTGCCGTTGATACCGGCCATGCCATCCTCACGCAATAGGTACGGGGTAACACTTTTGGGTAAACGAATGAATGAATAGGTCTTTGATCCCTGGAGAATAAATCTATAAAAGCCAAAATAATGCATCAAATTTGCCAGATCAAAAATGCGATAGCATGTTAAAACCACTCTTTGTAGGTCTTTTTCTAATAACAGCAATTAGCTTTTTAAACTGTGGCGCTCCAAAGCGTTTGATCAACAACGAAAAAGCATTTCCTGAAGAGTTGATTCACTTTGTACCTTACGATCATAATCCGGTATTTGCCGGAACCGGCACGAACACATGGGATAACCAAATTCGGGAAAGAGGTTACATCTTATATGAGGATGGGTTATTCCATTTATGGTATACCGGTTATAAGCCGGGAATGGATGAAGAAAAACACCTGGGATATGCAACCTCAACTGATGGTATCAACTGGACCAGATACAAGGATAATCCGGTTTATTCGGCGGGATGGGTAGAAGACGTTTTTGTGATGAAAGAGCAGGATACCTACTATATGTTTGCCGAAGGGAAGAACGATATTGCTCACCTGCTTACTTCCACTGATCGGATAAACTGGACGGAAAGGGGAAATCTTGACATCAGAAAGTCAAACGGTGAGCCTATTGGTAAAGGACCATATGGTACGCCTGCGGTTTTGAAAGAAAAGGGAATCTGGTATTTGTTTTATGAGCGGGATGATTTGGGTATTTGGCTGGCTTCGTCAAAAGATTTGAAAACCTGGACTAATATTCAGGATGAGCCGGTAATCGAAATGGGACCGGAAAATTATGACAAGTTCGGTGTTGCCGTAAACCAGGTGATTAAATACAAAGGATTGTATTACGCATACTACCATGGAACTGCGTTTCAAGACTGGAGTAAATGGTCAACCTGTGTGGCAGTATCACGATATTTGAAAAATTGGGAAAAGTACGAACGGAACCCAATTATTGGAGAAGATACATCAAGCGGAATATTAGTAAACGATGGTAAACAATTGATAATGTACACGATGCATCCGGATATTCGGTTGTTTTATCCAACTACCCGTCAGCCGTAATAGTTGGCGGCCGCCGCAGGACAATTTATATTTTCTGAGTTCTTCCAAACCGGGGGTCGGTTCGAAAAAGAAAAACCGGTAATCTCATGAATTACCGGTTAGATATTTTTTGAGCAGAAATTTTTATAAGGCAATAACGCTGTTGGTACCGCCATATTCATTGGGGATCAGTTCATCGGCTTCCGAATCATTTACCCATTCCTTGTCATCAATGCGATACTTAAATTCGTGCTTTGAATCTTTAGGAAGATTCACTTCCGCACTAAACGTTCCATCCTTCTTTTTACTCATGATGATGGAATTTTCCCAGTCGCTGTTTAATCCTAATATTTCAACGGTTTCAGCATTTTCAGGTTTGAAAGCAAACTTCACTTTGCAATAGTCTTTGGTTTTGTAATAGGTCTTCTGTACCATGATCTCTCTTTTAAATTGTTTATAAATGCATTCTTACGGCGTTTGAGCAACGCGGCAAAGGTAACACCTTTTGCTATTCTTAATACAGTCTGGAGCTAAAGGTAACCTCACCGTTGTTTGCAGTTGTCCACATCAACACGTGTATAAGTAACTGAGAGAATATACCAGGAAATTATTTTATTTAAAATTTATTATAGGTAGTTGATATAAATATTCATATTATCAATATGTTAAATAAAAAGATTAGTTTAATGTTGCTCCACGAATTTTTTTCAGTTTTTCAAAGGCTCGAATAGTTAGGCTTTTTGGTACAGATTATGACTTAATGGTTTAACAAACCTTTTTATTAAGAATATCCTAATTGAGGGCTTTACTCCTCCATCGTCAAAATAAAAATATTGGGGTTTCGTTATTTATTGATTGCAGAATATATCAATCCGTATGAATAAATTCAGCAGTGTTTCCTTCACTATTAATATTAATACTCCTTTTATGAAAAAGAATGTGGTTTTTCTCGGCTTTTTATCTATGTTGTTACTTGTTGGTATAACTTCCTGCCAAAAGGATTCTCCTACGAATCCGGCCGGTGACGATTCGGAAGTGGCGGTTCACGCCGATGACGAAGCGTTTTTTACCGGAGAAACGGATGCCTTGTTGTCTAATATTAACAGCGTATTGGATGAGGAAACTAGTCCTCGCAGACAGGACAATATTATTTGCGATGCTTCAGTAGCTATTGATTTCGTGAGCAATCCGCAAAAAATTACCATTACATTTAACGGTGGAGAATGTTTGGGAAACAAAATCCGTAATGGCGTGATAGTATTATCCGCTCCTAAGGGTACCTTATGGCAAAACAAAGGAGCATCATTTAAAATAGAATATAAAGATTTTAAAGTTACCCGCAAGAGAGATCAGAAAAGCATCATAATTAACGGTGAACAAACTTTTACCAATGAGAGTGGTGGTTTATTGGTGCAATTATC
>JADZFY010000062.1 GCA_020854215.1 Chitinophagaceae bacterium
CTCAGGTATTGGGCATTCTTGTCGAAACCTGCTGCGAGCCCTACAGGATTGGCAAAATGAAGTGTGCCATGTTGCGTCTGTAGTGTGGTGGCCAATTGAGCATTTTCCTCCGGAGAAAAAATGCTTTTCAATAATTTTCTGCACCATGAAAAACTGCAAAGAAAACGCAACATATTCATGGAAAAATGATGTACGCTTTCTGCGGGAAATAAAAACAACAACCGGCGTAATAGTGTATACATAAACGGGGCGAAATTAGTAAATGAATTTGAGCAAATAGAAAATCTGATGCCAGATAAATAGACCATTACAGCAAAAATCATTAACTTTTGAAAAAATCGTTTAACACAATTTTGCTACGATGCCAATAGGATTTAAATTCTTCCCGGTAAAAGACTTGTTCTATTCTATTTTTCCAACTGTGGGCACCTATGGCGGGTATCTCAACGGTGTGGCGCCGAAATTGATTCCAAATGTTTGGGTGGCATTGGGCGCCGGACTCATTGGATCGGTAATTCTGGCTATAATTTTCCGTGCTGACAATATCAGAAATTACAGGAAGTCTCTTGCTGAAATTCTCGCCACCGGTTACTTCATCAATTTTACCGGACGGTTAGGTAAGTTGCTCCGAAATAAAACACCACTCGAATTTTCCTTTCCTGACAATTCCGTCAAAATCTTCAATGCGGATCAATTGTCGGTAGAAATTGGCTTGCCGGTTAATATCAAGGCGCTAACCCTATATGCTGAAAAGGTTGAACAGGAAGCGGATATTGTTTATGTGCGGGAAAAGTCGTTTAGTGAGCCTTACTGGTTAAGAGCAAAGTTGAAAGACGATAAGCTAATAATTTACGAGTTTCCAAGAACATTGTTTTCATTGTCGGCGTACTTAAAAACTGAGTTTTCCGATGAACAAAGTGCTGAAAGAAATTCCAGAAGGTTCTATTCGTATTTCCAAAAAAAGATCGAACAGCTCAGAATCGAACATTCCGGTGAAATCACCAACAGCCGGTTAAATTTTATAAGCGTTTAGCAGATGCTTGTTTGTTCAGGATCCCTGTTTTTTTTCCTTCAAATTTATTGCATATACATAACCGTCGGCGCTGCCGAAAAAAAGCAGTCCCTTGTATACCCTGGGCGAGGAGACAATTGATCCCAGAAAATAAAGTGCGTCCATTGCTTTGATATTGTTTTCATAAAAGGACAGGTCTTTGTAACGGGCAGCATGTGCATAATTAAGGCTGTCATTTTTCAGCACCGTTGAGGCATATTTTTTTCTGGCACTTGTTGAAAGACTGTTCCATCGCTGTCCTGCTGAGGCGAGATCAACAGCATACATCTTACCGGTAAAGTCGCCAAAGTACACCGTGTTATTGTAAATAGCCGGAGTGCCAAATACATAGCCATTTGTTTTAAACCTGAATTTTTCTTCACCGGTTTTTTTGTCAAGTGCCAGCAATAAATAGGAGTCCGAGGTGCCAGCCAGCAGAACGTCATGATGTATTACTGCCGACCCCACTATCCAGGCATTGCCTGCATCATACTTCCACACTAAATTACCGTTTGCTGCGTTAAGGGCATACAAATGGGCATCTCGCGCGCCAAAATATACAACGCCAGAATCAATTGTAGCAGATGCCTGTATGCCCGCCATACCTGTATTTGTTCCAGTTCCAAACTTCCAGATAAGTTGACCGGTCTGCGCGTCGAGCGCATAAAAATAGGTATCCCAACTACCAAAATAAATGCGTTCGTTGTTTACCAACGGACTGGAATGGATACTGCCATTTGCTTTAAATTTCCAGCGTAAGGAGCCATTGTTGGTATTGACTGCGTATAAGTTACCATCACTGCTTCCAAAATACACCACTTGATCGTTACTGCTTTCGCTTACAACGGGTGAGGAAAGGAAACAATCCCACGGGTCCTCCATATACATTCCTGCAGGCTTCATCCCCCAATAGGCTGTATCTCCCATTTTCTTCTCACCTTCTGTGCTAAACTTCCATCGTAGCACACCTGTTTCAAAATCGAGCGCATAATAGGTTCCATCGAAACTCCCAAAGCAAACGATATTGTTGAAGATGGCAGGAGAGGAGTGGATCGCCCCGCCTGTTTTGAACTTCCATTGCAAGTTACCGGTTTGGGCATTCAGACAATATAGAAACCCGTCTTCGCTTCCGATAAATACCCGGTCTCGTTGAATGGCGGGAGTAGAAAATATTTTGCCGCCTGTTTTGAACTTCCATTGAGGATTTGCTAACGCGAAAAATGATGAAGATGAAGCTTGCACCATTTCTTTGTTTTGGCTGTGAAACGATACAGTGGAACGTTCACGGTAGCCCTGGGCGCCAGCCTGAAGAGTTGAAATAAGGACAATGATAGAACAAAAAACAAGTTTCATAAATTGATTATCGAATTTTTTGGGTATTGTACGAGACTACAGAAAAGTAAAGGGTAATGCTGATTTTTTTAGTTTTGATATTTCACCGGCAAATGATGCGATGAAAATGGATGACCCACTAATAGTCCAGCTCCAATTTGAGGCGGTCCCTCAATTCTTTCACCAAGGGGTATTGATCAACCATTTTCATGTATTGCTCACGGCTGCTGAGGGGGCGGTCCTGCAACTCCGCAACCGCTGTGTTTTCTACTACCGAAATGGTATAGGATAGCGTGCGGTTGTTGAAAAATACCTGCAAGTGTTCAATCAGCGTTCCCCGTTCCTGCTCGATAAACTTCTGTTGTATGTTGCTCTCTACCACAATCTGAAAACTATTGTCGTCTGATACGCTCAGTTGCGCAAGTTTGAAGTTGGTGACTGCTGAATAATTTTTCTGTTCGGCCAATTGAGCGATATAAATACTCCAGGCTTTTTCGAGGCTTTCAATGGTTAACGGAACAGCCGACTTGTTGGTTTGAGTTTGTTTCTGGGCAATTTGTTTGCGTATTTTAGATAAAGTACCCAGCGTTTGTGGTGTTGTGCCCGGACTATCTTTTGTGTTTACAACTGCCTTATTGGTTGGTAGAACGGTCTGTTGCTCCCTGCCCTTGCCATAGGGCTTTGTTTCTTCATTTACCAGGCTGTTGTCTATTTCCAATCTGGTATTAGCAGACTCCCCGGTTTTCTGAATTGAAGAAGGTTTTTCGGTGGGCACAGATTCTCTGGTGAAAATAGGTTGAATCCTTTTGAAGGCTATTGCAGGGGCATCACCCGTTCGTTTTTTTTTTAAGGTGCCGGTTTCATCAGCCCATTCCAATGCCTGGCTCAGATAGGTGAGTTTAATCAATGCGAGTTCTGTGTGCAGTTTTTTGTTTCTGGCTATTTTGAAATTAATCTCGGCCTCATTGAGGATATTCAATGCGCTAATCAGCCAACCCGCCGAAACCTGTTTTGCCATCGTTGCATACCGCTCTTTAAAGCTATCCACCACTTCCAGTAAACCCGCTATTTTGGAGTCTTTGCAAACCAGCAGGTTCCGAATAAATTCGGCAAAGCCGTTTAATACCATGTCTCCTTCAAATCCTTTACGGTTTATATCGTCGTATAAAAGCAATGCGGCGGCTAAATCCTGCTTCTGCATGGACTCAGTTAACTTAAAATAATAGTCTGCATCAAGAATATTCAGGTGTTCCAGCGTATTTTGATAACTGAGCTGCCCGTTGGTAAAGCTTACAATTTTATCCAGGATACTCAGTGCATCTCTCATGCACCCTTCACTCTTTTGTGAAATAACATGTAGCGCTGCTTTATCGGAGCTGATTCCTTCTTTGTCGCATATCTCCTGTAAATGTTCTACCGTGTCGTTAAGGGTAATTCTCTTAAAATCGAATATCTGGCAACGCGATAAAATAGTAGGAAGTATTTTATGTTTTTCGGTGGTGGCTAAAATAAAAATAGCATAAGGCGGTGGCTCTTCCAGTGTTTTAAGAAATGCATTAAATGCCGATGAGCTCAACATGTGAACCTCGTCAATAATATATACTTTATACTTTCCTGCCTGAGGTGAAAAGCGCACCTGTTCGGTTAGTGTTCTGATATCATCTACTGAGTTATTGCTTGCCGCATCCAATTCGTGAATATTGAGGGAAACACCATCATTAAATGATTTGCAAGAGGGGCAAACATTACAGGCTTCCCCATCCGCTTGTATGTTTTCACAGTTGATGGTTTTGGCCAGAATACGGGCGCAGGTTGTTTTTCCCACTCCGCGAGGACCACAAAATAAAAAAGCATGTGCCAGTTGCTTGTTTTTAATGGCATTTTTCAACGTAGTAGTAATATGTGACTGACCTACTACTGTATTAAAAGTTTGCGGACGATACTTGCGTGCTGATACAATGAAATTATCCATACCCCAAAATCCGTTTATGCAAATGTAAGGGAATGTATATTTTTAAATTGAAGGGATTGGAGGTGGAAAAATAGCGGTAATACCATCGGAGCCCAATATCCTGGTTATCAGACTATCAGTCCGCTCAAAGCGGCAAACGTCAAACATCCAATTGCCTGCAAATAACGTGCTGCCCCACCATTGCAGAACTTTCAAATACCTGCATCTCCATATTTCCACATTTTATTTCCCCTATTCCCTTCATTCGTCTATTTTTGCCATCTTGCAAATTTGTATTTCAAATGGTAGATGTATTACTTGGCCTCCAGTGGGGCGATGAAGGAAAAGGTAAAATAGTTGACTATTTTGCACCGGCATATGATGTAATTGCACGATTTCAGGGAGGTCCAAATGCAGGGCATACCTTGTACGTGAACGACAAAAAGGTAGTTTTGCACCAAATCCCGTCTGGTATTTTTCACGATAATATCATTAATTTGATTGGGAACGGCGTAGTATTAGATCCGGTAACATTGAAAAGAGAATGTGAAACGGTGGCTTCATTTGGAGTTGACTATTCAAAAAATCTTTTTATTTCGGAAAGAACAAATCTGATTTTACCCACTCACCGTGCCTTGGATAAAGCGTCTGAAGCATTGAAGGGCAACGATAAAATCGGGTCTACGCTAAAGGGAATTGGTCCCGCGTATATGGACAAAACCGGAAGAAATGCGCTGAGGGTGGGCGATATTCTCGATAAAAATTTTACTTCACAGTATATTAAGCTGCGTCTTAAGCATCAGAAATTGCTTGACAGTATGCAGTTTCATGAAGATATTTCCACGTGGGAAGACGAATTTTTTGAAAGCGTTGAATTTATGCGCCAGTTTAAAATTATCAATGGCGAATATTTCATTAATGAAAAACTGAGTGAGGGAAAGAAAGTGCTTGCAGAAGGAGCGCAGGGAAGCATGCTGGATGTGGATTTTGGCACATTCCCATTTGTAACATCGTCTAATACCATATCAGCCGGTGTTTGTACGGGACTTGGTGTTTCTCCTCAAAAAATTAAAGAGGTTATTGGAGTAACCAAGGCCTATTGTACAAGGGTAGGTAGTGGTCCATTTCCAACGGAGCTTCATGACGAAGTGGGAGACGAACTTCGGAAAATTGGTAACGAGTTTGGTGCTACCACCGGGCGCCCGCGCCGCTGCGGATGGATTGATTTGGTTGCACTTAAGTTTGCATGTATGGTAAACGGAGTTACACAATTGGTAATGACGAAAGCCGATGTGTTAGACGCGTTCACGGAGCTGAAGGTGTGCGAAAGTTACAATATTAACGGAAAGCTGCAGCAGCAGGTGCCGTATCAACTGACAAAGCTTCCGGTGCAACCTGTTTATTCACCTTTTAAAGGCTGGAACTCAGATGTTTCGAAAGTCACATCTTATGCTGCTGCTCCTGGTGCCATGAAAGATTATATTAATCATATCAACAGTTATTTAGGTGTAGAAATAAAGTTTATTTCGAATGGACCGGGGCGGGATCAGATAATTCCGGTTTTGTAAATTTTGTATTGTATTACAATAAAAATTATTTTTGAAATTATTTGGCGATTTCAGAATCTCGTAGAAATTTTACGTTGTTAATTTAGTCAAGCTATGGCAAAATCTGCAAGAGGTAAAAAAACAGATGAAAAGGAAGCCACCGTTAATAGCGGTAGGGAAAAGCCTTTAAAACCTTCACCCGGAGCCAGTAAAAAAAAGGAAGAAGATGAAGACGGTGATGATGATGATGAACTGGAATTTGATGATAAGCCGGCCGCAAAAGGGAAAAAAGTTACGTCCAAATCTTCAAAAGATGATGACGAAGATGATGACGATGATATGGAGGATGTGAAAGATGACTGGGAAAAAGTTGATGAAGAGGACAATTGGGATCCTGACTTCGATGAATTTGATATTCCTAAGTCTAAGGCGAGAAAGCCGGGAGGTAAAAAGGGAAAAGATGACGATGATGATTTGGGAATTGATGATGAGTTTAAGGATATGGGCCTGTTCGATGACGGAGGTGGTGGATATGATGACGACGACGACGATTTTTAACCATAAAAGGTGAAAAGAACATTTCGTTCCTTTCCTGTTAACGATGTTATCCGAGTTAAAGAACAGATGCTAAGCTGGGGAAGTCAGTTTAGCATCTGTTGTTATTTAGATGATAATCAGTACCGGTTGCACGAGCATCGTTTTGAATGTGTGCTTGCTGTAAACGCCGTGAAGTCTCTTCATCCGGCAAATGCCACGGCGTTTGAACAATTGCAGGAGTTTGTGGATGAAAATAAGGACTGGTGTTTTGGTCATCTCTCCTACGACCTTAAAAATGAAATTGAAGACCTGCAGTCTGAAAATGCAGACTCTATAGGGTTTGATGCGCTGTTTTTTTTTGTTCCTGAAATTATTTTAATTCTGTGTTCCGGCGAATTGCTGGTGGGGCTGCATCATCATGCGCACGAGGAGATTATCCGGGATGTGTTGGGCCGACCGCCTGTCGTTTCACCCCGATCTGTGTTTCCTGCCGGAGTTATAAAAAGCAGATTTTCGAAGGAGGAATATATTGAAACCATTCAACAGCTTCAACAACACATTAGCCGTGGCGATTGCTATGAGATCAATTTTTGCCAGGAATTTTATGTTGATTATGCTGAAATTGATCCCCTGGAGGTGTATCGTGCATTAAACCGGGTGTCTCCCAATCCATTTTCATGTTATTACCGGCTGGACGATAAATATCTGCTTTGCGCCAGCCCTGAACGGTATCTGCAAAAAAATGGAAACCGGGTGATTTCGCAACCCATCAAAGGAACCAGCCGCAGAGATAACTCAAACCATGACGCCGATATATTATACAGGACTTCCCTGCAACAAAGCCTCAAAGAGCGTTCTGAAAATATAATGATTGTAGACCTCGTTCGTAACGACTTGTCTAAAGTGTGCAGGGAGGGAACTGTTAAAGTGGACGAATTGATGGGCGTGTATTCGTTTCCACAGGTGTATCAAATGATATCCACCATAAGTGGCGAAGTGGAAGAAAGCAAACGAGTTACAGATATCCTCAAGGCGAGTTTTCCGATGGGTAGCATGACGGGGGCGCCCAAGAGAAAGGTGATGCAGCTCATTGAAAAACATGAAAAAACAAAAAGAGGATTGTTCTCTGGTTCGGTAGGGTACATAACACCGGATCGGAACATGGATTTTAATGTGGTGATACGAAGTATTCTGTATAATTCGTCCAATCGGTATTTGTCGTTTCAAACCGGTTCTGCCATCACAGCAAACAGTTGTGCAGAAGACGAATACGAAGAATGTTTGCTGAAGGCGGACGCCATAAAAAAAGTGCTGAACGGTTAGCTCAGCACTCTTATCAGTTTTGCCTTGTGTCTTGCCGCAGGCAACTATTTCCTTGTTGTTTTTTGCTGACCAGCAGTAGAAATTATGCCCTTGGTTTTTGGAAGTGCAATGGCTTGGGGGTAATTGTCTTTGTTACCACTTAATACAACATTATTGCTCTTAAGAAGTAATTCAATGGACTCGTTTAAAATATCTATCCGCTTTTCCTTAAATAACTTCATCTTGTCTTTAGGCAGTCTCAGGTTATACCCCCCGGCAATTACTTCCTTTTCAAAATCAGGATTATAAAGGTCGAAGGTGGTCATATCCATATTCAGAAACTGGGTGATAACCCGGCTGTTGTATTTCCCCTGTATACTCATTGCGCTTAAGTCGTTCAGGTTTTCCATAATCAACCTGTCCATATTAATCATTGGTACTTCAACTTCAAAGTTCTTTTCCAATATGTAACGGGCGGCAATATATTTTTTAACGTGTGCTCTGGATTCAGCGGGTAAGTAATATTGTAACTTCCAGAAATCTCTGCTCTGGCTTCTTCTGATTGCAGATTCCACACGCGAGGCACCTCCATTATACGCAGCAATAACCAGTAGCCAGTCTTCAAATTGGTTATGCAGTATTTTAAGGTATTTTGCTGCTGCGTGTGTACTCTTGTTCAGATCGCGTCTGTCGTCACGATGACGCGTTACGGTTAGTCCCATTAATCTTCCCGTAGTGGCCATGAATTGCCAGGGACCCACTGCTCCTTTTTTGGAAACGGCACCACTAAACATTTCAGATTCAATCAGGGCGAGATATTTGAGCTCCACCGGTAACTCATGGCTCGTCATTATCTTGTCAATAAGCGCCATCTGCCTGGAATACCTGGAAATAATATTTTCCAGTCGTTTTTCGTTCCTTTCTTCATATTTTCTCACAAAGGCAATTGCTAACGGGTGGAGGGTGCTGTATTTGTTTTCCGTGTTGATCCATCCCTTTGAGGCAGATTTTGAGGTTGACAGAGCGTTCTCTGAAACGAACGCCTGAGAAGAGGTATTATTCAATTCCACCGGCGACCGTTCTGCTGCTGCAATTACTATTTCCGTTGTGGAAATAGCGGTATCTGTGTCCTGGGTAACCTTACTTCCGGTATTTCCTTCCGCTGTTAACGAAAAAGACATACTCATAATGCTAACGAAACAACCAAAACCTTTTGATAACATGTTCATATAACTCAATTTTTTGGTTTTCTCCCCTTTTGCAATAATGATTCCAAAAAAGGGGGATACAAAATAATTGGTTGATTCACAGGGGATTAAAAAGTCTTAAACAATTGTGAAGTTTTATCAGAGGCATTGGAGGCATGCAGGGCAAAAATAATTCTTCAAACCGGATCGCCATAGTCTAAAACCAAAACTATGCCATGATTTATGGTAAAAAGCATCATTTTTGCGCCATAATGACATTGATTTGTTTTTGTATCGGAATGAATGGCACGTTTTGTCATTGTTGGGATGGAGAATACCGCTGTCGCGGAAGTAATTTTTGGCCCAGCCTAAGGAAATGTCAGAAATATTATTCTGTACTCTATTTTTTTTTACCTTTGCCCACCGCTAAACGAAAACGTTTTAAACTGTGGTTTTTGGCGGGTTTAATCGTTAGGTTCTTATATATCATTTAAATAAATTTCTTCTTTTTGGAGAAAGGACCCTTAGCTCAGCCGGTTAGAGCATCTGACTCATAATCAGAGGGTCGCTGGTTCGAGCCCAGCAGGGTCCACCTACGATAGTAAAAGGTTTCATGAAAATGAAACCTTTTGTGTTTGTACAAATTGAAACGCTTGGCCAATTAGGGGAGAAATGGCAGACCTTGATTTTCTCTTCACTTCTGTTTATCCCTGATCGCTTTAAACTCCGAACCTGTTTTCCATTGCGGCCATTGACGTCCATAGGCTAATCGGCGGCCGAGGCGAAACAGTAGCCGAAGGTCTTCAATCTGTCCGTCTAATTGTATCCTTGTGGTATCATATTCGTCTGAAGGGCGGTGATAATGCATGTTGTTATATTCATCGTCTATTCTTTTTCCATATCCGGGTTCTTTTCCAATTACATCGGTTCCCGCTGCTGTGAAAAGGGATGGTATGCCTTCTTTGGCAAAATTGAAATGATCGGACCGGTAGTAATAACCTGCCTCGGGATGTGCTTCCGGTGAAATCGTTCGATTTACTTTGGCGGATTCCTCTTGTAGAATGTCTTCAAGTTCAGATTGTCCCTGCCCTATAATGATTAAATCTTTCGTTGTGCCATACCAGTTAGGTGCGTCCATATTGATATTTGCTACGGTTTTATTCGTCGGAAAAATAGGGTTTTGCGCATAGTACGCCGAGCCCCATAAGCCTTGTTCTTCCGCCGTTACCGCTAAAAACACAATGGTCCGCTCCGGAGAGGTGGGCATGCTTTTGAAGCCCCGCGCCAGTTCTAACAACCCCGCTGTTCCTATAGCATTATCTATGGCGCCATTATAGATGGAGTCTCCGCTTTCGTCTGGTGCGCCGATACCAAGATGATCCCAATGTGCCGTATATATGATGGTTTCATCCGGAAATTTGCTTCCGGTGATTTTGCCAATTACATTATTCGAAGAGTTGAAATTGGTTTTTACCTTCAGATCAGTACTCAGGGTGAGGTTTAAGGAAATTCCCTTAACCCCCCTGATATCGGCGCTGGAAAGGAGTGCGGTGTCCTTACCGGCAGCAGCAAACAGGTGTTTTGCGGTTGGTTCAGATACCCAACCGATTACATCGCATTGTTTCTCATCTTTTCCGCGGGTATCTAAACGCAAACGGGAGGTGTTCCAGTTGTTTTGAACTACGGAGAATGGATAACTTGCGGCTTCTGTATTATGGATAACCAGGCATCCTTTGGCGCCCTGGCGTGCGGCTTCTTCAAATTTATACGTCCAGCGACCATAATAGGTCATTGTTTTTCCCTTGAACAAAGAAGAGTCGCCCGCGTTAAAGCCAGGGTCATTCACTAATACCATCACTATTTTTCCCTTTACATCTAATCCTTCATAATCGTTCCATTGGTATTCGGGTGCAACAACGCCATAACCCGCGAAAACAAGTTCGTCATTATTGAGTGAAACTGCGGAGTCGGTCTTGTTGGTCCAGATCACATAATCCTCCGGGCCATTTATCATAAAATGTTCCCGTACAGACTGAACCTGCATCGTGGGGGCGGCAAGGGTCGTAATATTCACCATAGGCACTTCCTGGAAATAGCTTTCACCATTGCCGGGCTCCAGTCCCGCTGCAATAAATTTTTCCTTTAAATACCGGATAGTCTTTGTTTCTCCCGTGGTAAATGGTTTGCGGCCTTCAAAGTTATCACCCGAAAGTTCAGCGGTATGTTTACCAAGGCTGTCGGCGTCAAAGGCTGATAATCCGTCTTTTTCTCTATAACCATTTGTTTCAGGGTTACAGGAGGTTTGCAGTATGGTTGCAGCAATCAGGCATAAAAATAAGCGGCACATAAATTCGGTTTTATTTTAATGCAGCAAGTATAGTGTTTTTTTCAGGGTATATGGTAGTGAGTACAATCAAAGTCCGATGAAAAGGAGTGGAGCTTCCCAACTGACGAGACGAATGCGATGCCGGCAGACGATCGTCTGGTTTCGTAGTATTCCCGAATATCAATATCTTGCACAACTCTGGCTGAAAAAATGATATTTGGTACGCGCATGATTGGTGGTGTTTGTTGCGGTTGATTTTGTTTTCCGGGTTCAAAAAAATGTCTTTTATATTTGCGCTCTTTAACCTTTTTTTAACCTGTGGCAGGATACATTTGCCACTTAATTTTAAATATGAAGCGTTTCTTACTGGTCTTTTTGCTAATGGCGGGGTATAGTTATTCATCGGCTCAAACGGAAACAGAAAAACCTGCGGAGAACAACAGCCAAAGAACCAGCCAGTTTTCCGGACGTGCGGCAGACCATTTCATGATACAACTGGGTTATAATGGGTGGGCTGGGTCTCCGGATTCACTGAGAACCGGTGGACTTAACAGAACTTTCAACATGTACTTTATGTTTGATTTTCCTTTTAAATCAGACAGACGATTTAGTGCAGCGATCGGTGCAGGCCTGGGTACAGACAATATGTTTTTTAAAAAGACTTCGGTAGATCTTAGAAAATATCCTTTGAATTTTGTTCATGATTCTGTGAGTTCCTACAAAAAGTATAAACTTGCTACCGGCTACCTGGAAGTTCCGCTGGAACTTCGGTTTACGAGTAATCCGGAAAAGTTTAACAAGTCGTTGAAAGTTGCTTTGGGTATTAAAGTAGGAACAATGATAGATGCACATACTAAGGCTAAATTCAGCAGAGATAGGGAAGGTTATGGCGGATACACACAAAAAGTAAAAGATAAAAGGAATTTCAATACTACACGTTTGGCTGGTACCATACGGGTAGGCTATGGTGCTTTTTCACTTTTTGGAACCTATCAGTTAAATGATTTTATAAGGGATGGAGCTGGTCCTAATGTGAAGCCCTATAGTATAGGATTGACGGTTAGTGGTTTATAGGTGTTACGCTGTTACTGTACGTATTTTATAGGATAGGGTGCCTGTTGCACCCTTTTTTAATATTGCTTCGTTTACCTTTGCGATTCTAAAATTTATGGTTTGATAGATAAAAAGAATAAGTTCGTTGGCGAGGAGAAGGCAGTGCTGGTTGGACTGGTACACAAACTGCAAACGGAACAGCAATTGCACGAATATCTCAATGAACTCGCTTTTCTGTCTGAAACAGCCGGGGCGAAAGCGGTGAAAAAATTTTATCAGAAACTCCCACACCCCGATAGTAAAACGTTTATAGGAAAAGGCAAGCTCGAAGAGATCAAACAATATATTGAGCGACACGGCGAAATTGAAGTGGTAATTTTTGATGATGAGTTAACCGGATCGCAGATTACCAATATTGAAAAGATATTAGGGGTTAAAACAATAGACCGCAGTGATTTGATACTGGACATTTTTGCCAGCCGGGCAAAAACAGCTCAGGCAAAAGCGCAGGTGGAATTGGCTCAATACCAATACCTGCTTCCGCGACTTAAAGGAATGTGGAAGCATTTGGAAAGATTGGGCGGTGGTATTGGTACACGGGGACCCGGAGAAACTGAAATTGAAACAGACCGGCGTATAGTGCGTGATAAAATTTCGCTTTTGCGGAGAAGACTTACCGAAATAGATAAACAGGCTGTAACCCAGCGAAAGGACAGGGGAGCATTTATCAGGGTAGCATTGGTAGGGTACACCAACGTGGGAAAATCTACGCTGATGAATGTGCTGAGCAAGAGCGAAGTGTTCGCAGAGAATAAACTGTTTGCTACGCTGGACACTACTACACGAAAAGTGGTTTTTGAGAACACACCCTTCCTTCTTAGTGATACAGTTGGATTTATTCGAAAACTTCCCCATCACCTCGTCGAAAGTTTTAAAAGTACCCTGGATGAGGTTAAGGAAAGTGATATCCTGCTGCATGTGGTGGATATCGCCCATCCTCAATACGAGGAGCAAATGAAAGTGGTGAATAAAACGCTGCAGGAAATGGGGTGTTATGATAAACCGGTGATAACCATCTTTAATAAGATGGACCTGTATGTTAAAAATACTTTTGACGAATGGCTCGATGACGAAACAAAGCGTCAGTTGCTGGAGGAGTTAAAACAGCGGTGGATGAATGAAACACAGGGCAACTGTATTTTTGTTTCCGCCACCGAGAGGCAAAATTTGGACGGATTGAGAAATGATCTGACCGGCAAAATACGTGAACACTATCGCATCCGTTATCCCTATAAAACCGAGTTCCTGTATTAAAAACCACAATTCCGTAAATGCATACGGCAGACAATCAATGGTTAAAGCTGGCTAATCATCCTGATGACTTTAATTTTGGTGCTAATAATATCGCCGTTATTGAGATTGGTGGCAGGCCAATATGTGTAGCAAAATTTGACAATGCAATTTTTGCGTTTACAGCTACGTGTCCACATGCCGGAGGGTATCTGGGTGCTGCGTGCATCAACGAAAAGGGGCATATTGTATGCCCGGTACATCATTACAAATTTAATATCCGTAACGGTCACAACGTGAGCGGAGAAGGCTACCGGTTAAAATATTGGCCAGTTGTAATTCGAAAAGACGGAGTTTTTGTAAGGTGGAAATAGTTTGTTTTCTTCTTTGTGTGGCGCCTGCAGAAAGCTGTTATTTTTTGTTTTTATAATCTTTAAAACACTCGAGGATATACAATCCTAATTCAGCATCATTCAGCATTACCACATACTCGTATTCGGGGCGATAGTACTTCATAAAACGATCTAATTCCGTTCCTTCTAACGCTGTGAGTTTATGAACAAAATCATGATTGTAACGGTAGTCAATATATTTTTCCTGTTCTTCTTTAATCAGCCATCCCTGAATAAATTTCATATTTCTGTTGCGGCGGAATCGAAACACATTAATTAGTTCATCAAGGTCAACACCCACTCCTCCGTATGGATAATTAGGTGAAAGCGTGGATACCCGAAGTCCGGGTTTCCGGTAATTGAATATTTTATCATATTCCCTGCGGTTTTGTAAAGAGTCATAGCGATAGTTACGTCTTTTAATGGTAACGCCCGGCAGTTCTATGGCCGATATTTGGATGGACAGGTCAAAAGCTGCGGGGTTCTGGATCGTCTTCACCGGGTAGCGGGGCGTTGCCTTTCCGAGGTACGAAAACCATACCGAGTCCAATATATTTACTCTAATACTATAATTCCCCAATGAATCGGTTTGAGTGCCCCATCCCGATGTGGTGAGCACACTAACACCGGGAAGGGGAATCTTTTGCGTAATGTCGTACACGGTTCCCCTAATTTCCTGTGCAGAAGCAAATCGCGGCAAAAAGGATAGGATGTAACCCAACAGTATCGTTATCCCTATTCGTCGTATAGACCGAAGGTTATTGCAACGCCTTTTCAAGTACCAGTTTCCACCTTTCATATATACGGGCATATGCTTCATGATTGTTTGTGGGTTCGGCCAAGGCAACGGGCCGGTAGTTTTGGAATGCCTCCTTGGCAGAGGAAAAAATGCCGGCGCCAATGCCGGCGCCAATAGCCGCTCCTGTGGCCCCATCGTTTTCATATAACTCCACCGGTGTTCCTGTAAAATTTACAAAGAGTTCTGTGAACAGGGGACTCAAAAACATGTTTGCCTTACCTGCACGGATAACCGAAGGACGAATACCGTTTTCTTTTAGAATGTCTAATCCAAAACGGAACGCGCAGGCGATACCTTCCTGTGCTGCACGAAAAATGTGTGGTGCCTGGTGGGTGGTTAGTTGCAGACCATGGATTTGAGCACCCATAAGCTGGTTGCCCAGCATACGTTCTGCGCCGTTTCCAAACGGTAGTATCGTTAATCCGTCGCTCCCTAATGGAGCGCCGGCCGCTTGTTCGTTGATCTGTTGATAGGATAGTCCGTTTCCTGCCACTCTTTTTATCCAACTGTTCATTATTCCGGTGCCATTGATGCAAAGCAGAACCCCTACACGTTTGTCGTGGGAGCTGTGATTTACATGTACAAAACTGTTAACCCTCGACCGGGTGTCTCCGGTTAAATGATCACTAACCGCATAAATAACGCCGGAAGTACCGGCTGTAGCTGCTATTTCTCCAGCATTCATTACGTTAAGTGACAGAGCGTTGTTGGGTTGATCTCCCGCCTTGTACGAAACCGGGATGCCGGGTTTTAGCCCCAGCATTTCAGCAATTTGGCCGGTTACATAACCATGTGCTGAAAATACAGGTTGAACCGGGGGAATAAGCGTTTTCGAAAAACCATAATTTGCCATTACGCTATCGGCTACACCATTGGACAGGAAATCCCATAAAACGCCTTCGGATAGTGCCGCCGGAGACGTAGTGAGTTCTCCTGTTAACTTCATTGCAATAAAATCACCCGGTAGCATCATTTTGTCCGTCTTCTCAAAAATCTCCGGTTCGTGTTCCTTTACCCACGCTAATTTAGATGCGGTGAAATTTCCCGGACTGTTCAGAAGGTGTTTGCTACAATATTCAACACCAAGCGCATCAAATGCCTTATTTCCCGTTTCTATTGCACGGCTGTCGCACCAGATAATCGAAGGACGTAACACTTGTTTGTTAATATCGGTTATCACCAACCCATGCATTTGATAGGCTATGCCGATAGCTCCAATGTCTTTTGGGTTAAATTTTCCAGAAGCATTGATTTTTTTTATGGATTGGCGGGTGTACTGCCACCAGCTTTCGGGTTCCTGCTCTGCCCATCCCGGATGAGGTGAGTGAATAGCGGCTTCTGTTTCAGGAAACTGCGCCGATGCAACGAGGCGGGTGTTGGCGGCATCTACCACAGATACCTTTATTGATGATGTACCGACGTCAATACCAAGTAGCAGCATAAACGGATAAAATGATTTGGTTAAACAAGGCAACAAGATACTAAAAACATCCTATCCGATTTTGTTTGTACTGTTCAGGTTTGACCCAATTTTACTGCGATTGACAGAATTGGGCCCGTTAACTAAATAGTTACATTTGTTCAGTCTATTTTGAAATACCCGCATTATAGGCATCGGAAATGAAAAATGAATAGTATAGGAAAATATATACTTCAGTTTGCAATACTTTTTTTTGCTTTTTATGTGGCCCCTCCATCAGGTGCCGGACAGGTACGGGCTGTTGCCTCTACAGACAAAAATGTGGTTTCCCCGGGCGAACACATTACCGTTTTGTTTTGTGTGGAGAATGAAACAGACGTTCAACAGTTCATTCCACCCTCTTTTAAGGACTGCATAATAGTAGAAGGTCCTATACAGAATAGCGGAATGTTTGTGGTTCAGGGACCTGTGAATCGTTATGTTAGTTTTAAATACATTATTCAACCTCAGAAACCGGGGAATTACCAGCTATCAGGAGCTTTTGTAAAAATCAGTAACAGGCGTCTCCCCTTTAATCCTATTCGGTTTCATGTTAAGGATTCACAGCAAACCAACAATCGCTACGATTTTTCTGCGCATGCGGATGAAACTATTATGGACCAAAAGTTGTATAGCGACTTTATAGTAAGAAAAGGAGAGGATGTAGAAAGTAAGATCAGGCAAAACCTTTTTATTCGTGTAGAAGCGAGCAAAAGTCATTGTTATGAAGGAGAGCCGTTAATCGCTACCTACACATTGTATTCCCGGTTAAGTGCTGATTCTAAAGTATCACGACGTCCTTCACTTACGGGTTTTAGTGTTTACGATATGGTTGACCCTGCTACTGTCACTCCTTCTGTTGAATACTGGAATGGCAGGTTGTTTAATACATTTCTTATTCGCAAGGTTCAGTTGTTTCCGCTGCACTCCGGCGTATTGCAGTTGGATCCCGCCGAAGTAGATAATGCGGTTACCTTTATTACGGACGAATCTTCCACGGATGAACGGCAGAAGCAACTTCCGGAACTACTTCGATCCGGAGAGTCGAATAATCTATTGCAAAGCGGCGTTTTAACCCGGCAGGTACGCACCACCAGTAAACCGTTGTTCGTTACGGTTTTGCCCCTCCCGGACTCTGCACGCCCGGCTTCATTTGATGGAGCTGTTGGTAACTTTAGCATAGAAGCCTCAATAGATAAAAATGAAGTAACGACAGGTGACGCGGCTGTGCTGAAGGTTATGATCAAGGGCGATGGAAATTTTGATGTGATTAATGCTCCGAAAATACATTGGCCAAAAGATGTGGATGCTTACGAGCCGGATATTAATGAGAACATTTTGAGAACTGAAGTGCCGATGCGGGGTTACAAAATCTTTTCATTTACAGTAGTACCTAAACGAGTTGGATATTTTTCTATACCACCAGTTGAATTTTCTTTTTTTGATCCTCAAACGGCCAGTTATAGAATAGAGCAATCACAGGCAATCGGCATTCATTCGGTTTCCTTAATAAGGGATAGTAAAACCTATTCACCAACTGTTGCTGATGGTGACAGTACTAAGCCGCCTGTTGTAAATAATTATTGGCTGGCTGTTTTTGCTGCCGTAGTTTTTTTGTGCTTGTTTTTTTGTGCCCGATATATTCGGTTTAACCGCAAACGTCAACCGAAATCACCTGAAGTTCGTGGTAGTAAGGAATTGATTTCGGTTCCGTTCGAACATGAAAATCCATCATCTGTTTTTTGGGACGGACCTTTGTTCCGGGCAAGGTTAATGCTTGTACAACGGGATGGGCAGGGCTTTTATGGGGAACTGAGTAAAGTATTATGGCAGAAGATGTTGGAAAAGCTACAACTAACGGGGTCGGCCTCCGACCCGAGAGACATTATACAACGCATGAAAGAGAAAGGGATGGACGATATTACAATTATGCAATTTCAATTGTTGATTCAGCAGTGCGATATGGCATTATATACTCCGGTAACGAATGAAGCTGAGATGCAGTCTGTTTTCGACTTGGCTGAAGACCTGCTCGAAAGTATTTCAAAAAAATAAGGCCAGCCCTAAAAAGAGCCAGCCGTTGCTAACCTATGAAAAACACCAAGTTAAAATTAGATAATTATTCTGTAAATAAAAAATCATTTGTAATTCCGGCGGGGTGAAGTTTTCTCTTGCCTCATTTTCATTCGCTGCTGCATCTCTCTTTTTACCATTGCCTTGAATCTGTCTTCCACCTCATAAACCTGTTGTCCTCTTGCTTCATCCAAAATATTGGTAAATTCCCTGCGGTATTTTTTCCGGATATCCAAGATTTTTTGCTCCCTGTCCAAATTGTCCCTTATACCTTTGTCTGCAACCACAGCTTTTAACTCTCCCCGGTATTTATTGAACGTTGGCCAAAATTTTTCAGCTTCTTGTGTAGAGAGTTGTAATTGCCTGGTCAGATACCCAATCTCGAGCATTTTTATTTTTTCTCTTCCACTTCCAACGCCGTCCGCTCCCTGTGCATGAACAAGTAAGGGTGCGAAGGTAATAAATCCAAAAAGTAAAAAAATGTTTTTCATGCAAAATTATTTATTTTTTATAGAAAATTTTCAAGAGAAGTTGATGTTTGTGTGATATTGTTTATTAACCATATATCAGGAATAAAATATTTTTATCACATCTTTTCAACTATTAAAGAGCAAATTGTCCGTAAACTTCCTGCTCGTAGTTGCTGAGTGTTTCATCAGGAATATCCTTCATCATTTCGCTAAAATTGTTATCGTTTAAAGTGAAAAAAGCCGTTTGTTCAATATCTGTGTCCGTATTGTCCAACACCCAACCCGGTGTTTCCGGCGCGTTTGTCAGGTAATCGGCTAAAGCGCTATCTGCAATTCCAGGCAGGCGCGTAGATATGCTCTGCGGAGTATCATCATTTTGCGCAACCGCAGGTTGTTTTTGCGAGTTGTTGTTAAACAGTAGTAATAATGAACTGACTAATATGACACCAATTACCGATGCGGCAGCAAGATAGTATGTGCGTTTTTTGGTGCCGGCCGGATTGAGTTTAATAACAGGAGCCTTCGTTTCCTCATTGGAAATCTTATTAATAATGATTTGGGGCAGACTGTCAAAGAAATTTGCAGGAACGCTCAATGAAGGTTGTTGTTTTAATCCGGCAACCAATGGTGAAAGAGAATTGATTTCCTCATTTGCTGATAGCTTTTCATCTGCGTAGTCTGATTGAACACGTGACAGTACCTGTTCCGGTAAGCGTTTAAAATAATCCGAAGGAACCTGAAATAGATTATTGTGATTTAAATTGGCAACAACGGTGCTGATGTCCCTCAACTCTTTCTCTATATCTGGGTGACGTTTCATTGTCTGACATTTCGATTTGCTAAATGTTAAGACTAAGTTATATGTAGAAGGTTTAATGGTTGAGTATAAAGTCTTCAATCTTTTTCACGGCGTGATGATAGCTCGCTTTTAATGCTCCTTCCGAAGTATCCAATACCCGGCTCATTTGCTCGTAGGGCATTTCGTCGTAATAACGAAGATTAAATACAATGCGTTGTTTTTCAGGTAATTGTTGTACGGCTAATTGCAGCTTCCATTCCAGCTTATTGGCGTCAAAGTGACGGTCTGCCTGCAAACGGTTAACCATGCCGTCATCCTGGTCAATGGAGGACACGGATTTTCGTTTTTGCTGTTCCAAAAAAGTGAGGGACTCGTTGGTGGCGATCCGGTAAAGCCAGGTGTACAGTTGCGAATCTTCCCGAAAATTTTCGAGTCCTTTCCAAACCTTTACAAACACATTTTGCAACACATCGTTGGCATCCTCATGTTGAAGCACAAGGCGCCGAACATGCCAGTACAATTTTTCCTGGTATTTTTTAATGAGGCTGGTGAATGCCTTTTCTTTAGTTACGGGATTGCGAAATTCCTGCAGCAAGACAATATCATCAGCATAATGGTTTTCCATACCGGAATCGAATTTTGAATGCCTTACTTACGTACGCGTACCCTTTCAGCTGCTGCTACAATATCAGGAGTGTCTAAACCGTATTTTTTAAGCAATTCGAGCGGTTTGCCGCTTTCTCCGAAAGTATCTTTTGTCCCCACATATTCGATAGGTACCGGTAAATGTTTTGCTGCCACCTGAGCGATAGCATCGCCTAACCCGCCAATTATATTGTGTTCTTCTACCGTTACGGCACACCTGGTTTTGCGCAAGGTAGATAATACAGCCTCTTCATCAAGAGGTTTAATGGTGTGTATGTTCACTACTTCGGTACTAATCCCTTTTTCCTCTAACTGAATTCCTGCTTCAATGGCTTTCCATACCATATGTCCGCATGCAAAAATGGCCACATCAGTTCCCCTGGAGAAATATTGTGCTTTGCCTATTTCAAATTTTTCATCTGCTCTTGTGAAAATGGGCCAAACCGGTCTGCCAAAACGCAGATAAACAGGTCCCACGTAGTCCGCAATAGCCAGAGTTGCCGCTTTGGTTTGATTATAATCGCAAGGTACGATCACCGTCATACCAGGCAACATTTTCATCATGCCAATATCTTCCAGTATTTGATGTGTTGCGCCGTCTTCACCCAGGGTTAATCCAGCATGGGACGCACAAATTTTTACATTTTTACCTGAGTAAGCTACCGACTGCCGAATCTGGTCATAAACTCTACCGGTGGAAAAATTGGCAAAAGTGGTAGTAAAGGGAATTTTTCCACCAATGGTTAATCCCGCGGCAACACCAATCATATTTGCCTCGGCTATGCCGCACTGAATAAATCGGTCCGGAAAATCTTTAATAAACGCATTGAGTTTTAATGAACCGGCGAGGTCTGCCGTTAACGCAACCACATTCGGATTTTTTTTACCCAATTCGTGGATGCCGTCTCCAAATCCACTTCGTGTATCTTTTTGTCCCGTTATTTGAATTTCTTTTAACATAATTGTACTGGTATATTTAATGGTTGATATGGTTTAATTTAGACCTGTATTCTTTCCGGTAAATAACTTTTCATCTTCTTTTAGTTTTTGTTCCCAATCCCACGCGGTGCTCAGGATATCTTCCAATTTGAATTGCGGGTGCCAGCCTAATTCCTGAATCGCCTTGTCGTTGTTGGCGTATATCGCTATCACATCACCCGGGCGATTAGCACCAATAGTATAATTTAATGGTACACCGGTAACTTTTTCAAAAGCCTTTATTGTTTCTAATACGGTAAAACCTGAGCCTGTACCCAGGTTAAAAATTTCAGGATTCGATTTGTTTTTGCGTTCCATCAGGTATCGAATTGCCAGTGTGTGGGCGTGTGCCAGATCGCTTACGTGTATGAAATCTCTAACGCAGGAACCATCACGGGTTGCGTAATTGTTTCCAAAAACCGTCATACCCGGTAATTTACCTATGGCAGACTGAGTAATTACAGGAACAAGATTCTGGGGTTTGTCTATCGGTAATTCACCAATAAGCGCTGAAGGGTGTGCACCGGCGGGATTAAAATAGCGCAATAACACGCAGTCGGTATTGCTAACCCTCGCAAACTCGCTTATAATTTGCTCACCCATTTGTTTAGTGTAACCATAAGGCGATTCCGCAGGTTTAACGGGGGTATCCTCTGTTACGGGAATATGATCGGGATTCCCGTACACTGTACATGATGAAGAAAAAACAAAATAGGGGATCTTAAAAAACTCAACGCATTTCAACAGGTTCATCAGCGAAACCAGATTGTTCTCAAAATAAAGCAGCGGTTTTTCCACCGATTCTCCAACTGCCTTATAAGCTGCAAAATGGATGATTCCGGCAATGTCTTCATTTTCTTCAAAAATGGCATTCGTGTCGTTGAAATCGCAAAGATCAACCTTGTAATTTTTAACTTTTTTCCCGGTGATTTTTTCAATTCCTTCCAACAGATGTTCGGAAGAGCGTGAATTATTGTCAACGGAAATAATCTCAAAGCCATTTTCAATAAGGTCAACAATAGTATGGGATCCGATATAGCCGCATCCCCCTGTAACCAGAATTTTTTTCATAGCAGTTGAATTATTTTAGTTCAAGATACTAGTTTCAAAAGATATTCTCCGTAGCCGCTCTTCATCAGCGGTTCGGCAATTTTTAATAGTTGTTGTTTGTTGATGAATCCCTTTCTGTAGGCGATTTCTTCAATGCAGGCAATTTTAATACCCTGCCGTTGTTCAATTACCTGAACAAAAAGAGACGCCTGCATTAGCGAATCAAATGTTCCCGTATCCAACCAGGCTGTACCTCTGTCCAGCACCGACACTTTTAATTTCCCCGCCTGCAGGTATTCCCTGTTCACGTCAGTGATTTCATATTCACCTCTGGAAGACGGTTTCAGTTTTTTTACAATCCTGATCACCTCATTGTCATAAAAATAGAGTCCGGGAACTGCATAATTACTCCTGGGATGAGCAGGTTTTTCCTCAATAGATAAGGCTTTCATTTGTTCGTCAAATTCCACAACCCCGTAGCGTTCCGGATCGCGAACCTGATACGCAAATACGATTCCGCCATCCGGATCAACATTATGACTCAACATTCGCCCCAATCCGCTTCCGTAAAAAATATTGTCACCCAATACCAATGCTACTTTTTCCTTTCCAATAAACGATTCTCCTATTACAAACGCCTGTGCCAGTCCGTTGGGTACAGCCTGTTCGGCATAGGAAAACTCCAGTCCCAAATGATGGCCGTCTCCAAAAAGCTTTTTGAAGTTAGGCAAATCGTGTGGGGTAGAAATAATCAAGACCTCCCTGATTCCTGCCAACATCAGCGTTGAAAGCGGATAGTAGATCATAGGTTTATCATAAACCGGCATAATCTGCTTACTGATAGCATAAGTAATGGGATGCAACCTTGTTCCTGACCCGCCCGCCAAAATAATTCCTTTCATGGGAAAACTGAAATCGGTTAAAGTTCGGGCGAAGTTACCCACTTCGGGTTAAAATAGGCAAGATAAAGCCATCAAAAAAAGAAATGAGCAAGCCAGTAAATTATCGCAGCCATAAGTCCACTTACCGGTATCGTTATGATCCAGGCCCATAGGAGGTTTACCGTTACGCCCCAGCGAACTGCCGAGAGTCGTTTAGTGGCGCCAACGCCCATAATTGCGCCAGCGATGGTATGCGTAGTGCTTACCGGAATTTTAAGATGTTCGGTAAGAAATAAAGTAATTGCACCTGCGGTTTCAGCAGCAACCCCTTCAAACGGTGTTACTTTGGTGATTCGGCTGCCCATGGTTTTTACAATTTTCCAGCCACCACTTAATGTACCCAAGGCTATTGCAGTGTAGCATGAAATAGGTACCCAGTACGGCATGTCCTCAAAACTGGCAATGCTTCCGTGCGAAATTAGTGCCACCGTAATGATACCCATTACTTTTTGCGCATCATTTCCGCCATGACCGATACTAAATGCTGCAGAGGAAACCAATTGTAATCTTTTAAACCATATTGTTGACCGGTGTGCGTTCAGTTTACTGAGGTAAAGCGTGAAAATGCACATGATTACTACAATAAATGCCATGAGCAGCAACTTGAAATTGGTAGAATGAAAGATGACTTTCGCCACGTATCCCTGATGATGGGATTTTAATTTGGACGGATCGAATTCCATCATTTGGGAAAGCATTATCCCTACCACAACGATAACGCCAATGGAGAATATCTTCGGCCAGATGCTTTTTCGAAAAGCATTGATGAACCATAGCGATATTACTAATGCCATGATCATGCCCACGAGAGGCGCTAAAAATATGAATGAAACAATTTTTAAAACGGGTGCCATGTTGATGGTATCAAAGCCGGCGTGAGCTATGGCAGCGCCTGCGAAGCCGCCGATTAAAGTATGTGAGGATGAAGAAGGGATGCCGAACCACCAGGTAACCAGGTTCCAGATAATAGCGGCCGAAAGTCCCGCCAACACCACGTGTAGCGTAATATAATTTTCCTTAACCGTTTTGGCTATGGTATTGGCCACACCGTGATCTTTAAAAATAAAGAAAGCCGCAAAGTTGAACAATGCCGCCCACAATACCGCCTGAAACGGAGTAAGCACTTTGGTGGAAACGATGGTTGCAATAGAGTTTGCTGCATCGTGAAATCCGTTTATATAGTCAAAAATCAGCGCAAGAATGATAATGATAACTAATAAGGTCATATAGGCCGTTGTTTGTATGTTCTGGAAAAACAAAATGAAGCAATCAACAACTCAGTCATTATGCATATTTAACCAAAATAGATTCTATGACGTTCGCAGCATCTTCGCATTTATCGGTGGCAATTTCCATTGCCTGGTATATTTCTCTTTTTTTAATCACTTCTTTGGCGTCCGGTTCTGAGGCGAACAAGCGCTCAATGCTCATGTCAAATATGTCGTCGGCCTGGTTTTCGATACTGTTGATTTTCACCAGTGACTCCGTAATCTGCCGCAGATTCTTCATATCCCTCAACTCGTGAACGGCAGTCTTTACGTGTTCGGCTGCCTGTACAATCAATTCGGTAAATTTCTGCATACCCTGATCATTAGGGTTGACCCTGTAAAATTTTATCTTTTTGGATGAGGCAAAAATATAGTCGGCAATATCGTCTAAAGCAGAAGCCAGGTAATGGATATCTTCGCGGTCAAAAGGGGTGATGAAATTTCTTCCCAGTTCTGTAAATATTTTATGGGTAAGATCGTCGCTTACGTGTTCGAGTTCTTCAATCTGTGCTGCTATAGCGGATCTTTTGTCATAATCGGGTTCGTTAACCACTTCCTTCAGCTTCCTGGCCATTTCTACTACCTTTACGGCAACCTCTTCGAAAAGTTGGTAGAAAACTCTATCCTTAGGCAGAAAAATCTTCATTATAGAATTAATCATAGCAGAAACTTTTGGCAAAAGTAACAGTAACAAGCTCCGGAAGTGCCCGATTTTCAGAGTTAATAATTTATTAATACAACCACTACTGTAGGATGTTCTTCTCTTGTTTGTTTGAATTTCGGCAACAGCATATCATTATGCGGATTACACCAATGCAAAAGAGCGTCCATATTAGGGTGCTATGATAACTCAACGCCAAAACGCCCTATGGGTTCGAAAAATAGTGGTGAAATGATAAGAAAGTGCTGTCGCGCATGGTCTTTTCCGTTGCTTCCCCAACAAGTTGGAAACAGGGCATTTCGCACTAAAATAAGCCGCTTTCTGCTTTGATTTTTGATAAAATATTTTGTACCGGAAATTGGAAAATTTACTGGGTTATTCATCGAACAGTTTGCTGATTTCACCCCGCAGTTTCTGCGGTTAGATGCCTGATGATTCAAGGGTTTTGTTCAGTTGCGCTTCCATCTTCATCAGCGATTCGGTAACATCTTTTTCCAAAACCGTTGATTTTCCGCTCTGTAGCTGGGTGGCGTACCATAACAATACCATAGATACGTAGTCCTGCATATCCTTGCCGGCAAACTCTGTTTTAAAATCTACGATTTTATCATTGATGATTTTAATCGTTTTTCTAACCTGTTCTTCATCGTCCGGAGCTACTTTGATTCGGTAAGTCCGGTCACCAATCCCAATATTTATGGCGAGGAGTGTTTGCATATACAGATTTTTATATTAAATTTATTAACAGTTTTTCAACATAAGCCTGTGCTTAACTATTTATATCAATAATGCCATTTTAAAACAACGATATTCTATTCACTGAAAAGCCCTTCACCATGTTTGCAAAGATAAAATCCCCCACGTTTATAGATACCCTGATATTCGAGCTAAATGACACCACCGCATCATCGTTAAAAGCTGTACTCAAGGATGATAAAGGAATGGTATGCAGTAAGTTTGAGACCGAAGTGGTACCGGCCCAGCGGTCTTTTTGCTGGAAAGGACTTAATGATTTGCCCTACGGTGTGTACACGCTCGAACTATCGGGAGGAAAAGAGGAACAGCAAATGCGACTGATTAAAAGGATCTGACTATTGATTTGACAGCATCGCAATACACTGATCAATTTCTTTAATGTAGGCATTAATCCGTTTCTCCAGTTCTGCCTTAACCTCCTGTCCTGCGTCACCCGACGAAATTCTTGCAATTTCAACCTGCTTCTGTAAAGAAGCTGCTTTTTCAGCGGTGCTTTGTTCCCGCAGTTTTGTTCGCTCAAGTTCCTGTTTCAGCCGGTAATTTTCCTTTTGCAGTATTTGGTATTGTTTAATCAGCACCTGTAACTTTTCGTTTACAATTCCGATATGTTCAATAAGGTTGCTCATATAAACACAAAAAAGATACTGTTTATTTTCTGATTTCCGCAGCTAAATCCTGTTCAAAACCCTGAATGATTTTTTGCATCAAACCGTCAATCTCGTTGTCTGTTAGTGTTTTTTCCTTATCTATGAATGTGAGACTAATCGCGAAAGATTTCTTTTCTTTCCCCAATTTATCGCTTTCAAATACATCAAAAAGGCTTACCGATTGCAGTTTTCCAATGGCCGCTTGTTTTAGCGACTGCTCAACTTTTTCATAGGGCGTTTGTTTATCTACCACAATGGCAAGATCGCGTTGTACAGCCGGGAACTTTGATATTTCGGTGTATCCGGGCTTCTGTTTTTCAGCATGGATACAGAGGGTATTCCAATCTATACTGGCATACCATACCGGCTGCTTAATATCAAATTGATTTAACACAGACGCATCGGCTAAACCAAGTGTTACCACCTGTTCGTTTTGCAGGTTTACGCAGAGTCCGCTTTGAAGGCGGGGAAGATCGGCTGGCTGGAACTGATGGCTCATTAGTCCCGCAGCCTTTAATATACTTTCAACTATTCCTTTCAAATAATAGAGATCACTTTTTTGGTCACCCCCTTTCCATGTTGCCGCATGTGTTAATCCGGATATATATAAACATAACTTTTCCTTTTCTTCATATTGTGCTACTCCCCGCGTATGATATGTTTTACCAAACTCGAAAAGCCGGAGATTATTATTCTTATGATTGATATTGTGTGCTACACATTCTAATCCGGTTTCAAGCATTGAGGGACGCATAATGTTGAGTCCGGCACTTAAGCTATTCAGCATTTTTACTGAAGTGCGCAGGGTTGCCTCGTCAAAATAGGCGCTATTAGTAATAGAGTTGGTGAATATTTCGTTGAATCCGTTTGCCGCGAGGTGTTGTGCTATTTTTTCTTTTAATGCAGCAGGATAGGCAATGGTTTCTACTGCCGGACTGATGGTAATACGTGTGGGTATGGTTACATTATCGTAGCCATCTATTCGCATAACTTCTTCAACAATATCAGCAGGTAATTCAATATCGGGTTTACTGAACGGTACCGCCACGCATAACTCGTCAATATTGTCACGAACAATTTCAAAGCCTGAGAGCGTCAGTATCTTTTTTACCGTTTCCGGGTGATAGTTTTTGCCACTTAGTTTTTTGAGATAGGAATAGGCAAGCACCACCTGCTTTTTTTCTTTTGGATTCGGATACAGGTCGGTGATTGTTGACGCAATTGTTCCGCCGGATAGTTCTTTGATCAGCATTGCTGCTCTCTTTAACACAGTTACGGTGTTGCTGATATCTACTCCTTTTTCAAAACGGGCAGCCGCATCTGTTCGCAAATTGTGACGAAATGAGGTTTTTCGTATAGTAACCGGATTAAACCATGCGCTTTCAAGAAAAATATTTTTTGTTTTTGAAGTTACTCCGCTATTCAGTCCCCCAAAAACACCCCCAAAACACATCGGTTTACCATTCCCGTCGCAAATCATCAGGTCGTCGGCATTCAGTTTTCTCTCTTTTTCATCCAGTGTTATAAAAGCGGTGCCTTCCGGTAAATTCTTTACAATAATGGTGTTGTCTGCAATGTGGTCCGCGTCAAATGCGTGGAGGGGTTGTCCGGTTTCGTGTAAAATAAAATTAGTGATATCAACTATATTGCTGATAGGACGAAGCCCGATAGATTTTATGCGTTGTTTCAACCACTGCGGACTTTCAGCAATGGTTACATTTTTGATAAGCACGCCGCTATACCGTTCGCAAGCGTTGTTGTTTTCTATTTTTACAGTAAACGCGGAGCGCTGCTGGTCTGCCTCAAAATTTTCGGTATATGGATATTTGACGGGTGTATCGTTTTTTTCATGTACGCTCAGGTAGGCACATACATCTTTTGCTACTCCGAGGTGGCTCATGGCATCCATACGGTTAGGCGTAAGGCCTATTTCATAAATCCAGTCACTTTGTAATTGAAAATAGGAAGCTGCGGATGTTCCGGGCAATGCATCGTTACGCAAAATCAATATGCCGTTATGGTCATTGCCCAGGCCAATTTCATCTTCGGCGCAAATCATCCCATAACTTTCTATGCCGCGTATTTTAGCTGTTTTCATCGTAACCGGACTTCCCGTGGCCGGGTAGATTGTTGCTCCGACCGGCGCTACCACCACTTTCTGACCCGAAGCTACATTGGGCGCACCGCATACAATCTGCAATACATTTCCATCGCCAGTGTCAACCCGGGTTAAACGGAGTTTATCTGCGTTGGGGTGCTTATCTACCTGGAGAACTTCCCCTACGATTAATCCTTTTAACCCACCTTTTATTTCTTCAAATGGTTCAAAATTTTCCACTTCCAAACCTAAAGAGGTTAAGATAACCGCTAATTTTTCGGGGGTAATTTTTACCGGCAGGTATTCACAGAGCCAATTGTAACTGATGGTCATATACTGATTACTGCATTTTCAATTTTAATACTTAAAAACAGGAGGCGGCAAAGATAACTAAATTGATTTGTGCTGTAAAAATGCCTGTAACTCCATACTGTAATAATTAGTATCTGTCCAAAAAATAGATACAGTTTTGTTACGCACATGCGGTGTGCATTAATCCGTTTACAGGCGGTATTATTTCGCTAAATTGTGCATAAATGGAAAGATGCAGTGGAAAACGGCATTAGTAAGGTGTAAAACCTTGTGGATATAAATTAATAAAAAAAAGCACGGCGGTATTTTGGATAACAAAAATCAATGGCATTAAATTCGCCTTCCCGACACTTTCGGTCGTATTCCGGTATTCGTGTTTTTCTATTTGCAACAAATTATAGAACTATCAGGTTGATTCGGTACATGGAAGGTAGCGCTTGGGGGGAGAGCAAATTGTATGGAGGTAAACCGGTGTGTTACCGAAAGCGTCAGTTGAAATAAATAAATTACTTTTTTATAAAATATTAAATGGATCATCTTACTAATCTGAATAAAGACCGAAAAGCCCGACGAAAAAGCACACTGGATCTGAGTTCGATGGTATATGGTAAAGTGCCGCCACAGGCACGGGATTTAGAAGAGGCAGTACTGGGAGCAATAATGCTCGAAAAGTCGGCTTTTGATACCGTAGTGGAAATATTAAAACCCGAGTGTTTTTACGTAGACGCCCATCAGCGTATTTATCGTGCCATGCAGAGCCTGGCACAAAAAAGCATGCCAATTGATCTGCTTACCGTCGTGGAGGAATTGAGAACAAAGGAAGAACTGGAACTTGTAGGAGGGCCGTACTATGTTACCAAACTCACGAATTCCGTAGTCTCGTCCGCAAATGTTGAAACGCACTCGCGTATTATCCTTCAGAAGTTTATTCAACGTGATCTCATCCGTATCAGCGGAGAAGTGATCAGTGACGCGTATGAAGATTCCACCGACGTTTTTGATTTGCTGGACGAAGCAGAAAGCAAGCTCTTCGAAATTACCAACAACCACCTGCGTAAAAACTTCGACAGTATTGATACCGTACTGGTAAAAACCATTCAGCGTATCGAGGATATGCGTAATCGCCAGGAAGATATCACCGGCGTTCCCAGTGGATTTTCTTCCCTGGATCGTGTAACCTACGGTTGGCAACCTACTGATTTGGTTATTTTGGCTGCCCGCCCATCTGTGGGTAAAACGGCGTTTGCGCTTAACCTGGCCCGAAATGCTGCACTTCATCCAACCAAACCCACACCGGTTGCGTTCTTCAGTCTTGAAATGAGTTCTGCCCAATTAGTGCAGCGTATTTTAAGCGCCGAAAGTGAGATTTGGCTGGAAAAAATTGCCCGTGGAAAAATGGAGGAGCATGAGATGCAGCAATTGTACCGTAACGGAATTCAACGGTTACAGAAAGCCCCGATTTTTATTGACGATACGCCGGCACTCAATATTTTTGAATTGAGAGCGAAATGCAGGCGTTTAAAAAACAAGCATAACGTAAGTCTGGTTATCATTGACTATTTGCAATTAATGAGTGGAACGGGAGATAAACGAAGTTCAAACCGCGAGCAGGAAATCAGCACCATCTCCCGTAATTTAAAGGGGCTTGCGAAGGAGTTGGGCATTCCAATTATTGCGCTAAGCCAGTTAAGTCGTGAAGTGGAGAAACGTAAAGAAGGGGATAAGATGCCGCAGTTAAGTGATTTGCGCGAATCGGGCGCTATAGAACAAGACGCTGATATGGTGATGTTTCTCTACCGTCCGGAATATTATAATATTACCGCTAATGAGTTTGGTGAAAGTAATAAAGGTGAAACGCATGTGCGGATTGCCAAGCATCGAAATGGTTCGCTCGAAACGATCAAGCTTAGGGCATTACTGCATATCCAGAAATTTGCGGAAATGGAGGGCGATGATTTTGGGGGAATTGGACTGCCACAGGGCAGTTGGAAGCCTTTGCCAGGTGATGGTGCAGATCCTAATGCACGCCTGTTTATTCAAAAAGGCAGTAAAATGAATGACGGAGAGTTTGATGAAGACGCGCCGTTTTAATACATGCACTTAAATATTTTTGAGGTTGGATCCTGAATCCTTCGATAAGCTTTCCGTAATGGAGAGCTTTTTTTCAATGGGAAAACTAATGTTTATTTGCCAGAATTAATTATCGTAACGATGTCACTTCCTCTCTTTTTTACAAAGACGCTTTCTGCAACAGGTACAATGCTTGATTTAGATGAGGCGACTTCCCGTCATATTGGTCAGGTTTTGCGAATGAAACATGGCGACAAACTCTGTGTAACGAACGGACAGGGAAAAAAGCTAACCGTATCTATAAACACACTAACAAGAAAAGGATGTACTGTTTATATCGAGGATGAAATAGAGATAATGCCAATGCAACCTCGGGTTTCCATAGCTATTTCCCTGTTGAAAAATGTATCACGGTTTGAATGGTTTTTGGAAAAGGTCACGGAAATGGGTGTTAGCTCCATTATCCCGCTGATTTGTGAAAGAACGGAAAAAACACATTTTCGTGCAGACAGGATGAACAATATTTTGGTAAGTGCAATGTTGCAAAGTCAACAGTGCTGGCTACCCGAATTGCATCCGCCCTGCGGTTTTGCGACTTGTATGGAGACAATGGAAGCTGACCATAAATTCATCGCCCATTGTTTGGATAACGGAAAATCCGGACTGGCCGGCATGTCCGGAAAACGCGGAACCCAATTGATCTGCATTGGACCGGAAGGAGACTTTACACCGACGGAAATTGACAGAGCGCTGCAGGAGGGGTTTATTCCTGTTGGTTTGGGTGATACCCGCCTGAGAACAGAAACAGCCGGAATAGCCGCGGCAGTATTGTTGCGAATTCACTAAATTACGTGTGAGGTAATGAGCGTAACGCACCGCACTATAGCACATTTTGACCTGGATGCTTTTTTTGTATCTGTGGAATGCATTAATAATCCTTCGCTCAAGGGCATCCCACTCATTGTTGGGGGAAGCAAAGAAAGAGGGGTTGTGGCTGCCTGCAGTTACGAAGCCCGTAAGTTTGGCATTCAATCGGCGATGCCAATGGCTACTGCCATGCGATTGTGTCCGCAGGCTACTGTTGTAAATGGCACCAGGAGCGAATACACCAGGTATTCAAGGTGGGTTACGGAGATTATTTCTGCGAAAGCACCTTTATTTGAAAAGGCTTCCATAGATGAGTTTTACCTTGATCTCAGCGGGATGGAACGCTTTTTTGATACATGGTGTTGGACCATTGACTTGAGAAACGAGATTACGAATCAAACCGGGTTGCCTATTTCTTTCGGACTGGCATCTAATAAAATGATGGCGAAAATAGCCACCAATGAAGCCAAACCCAACGGATATGTACAGGTGAAACCCGGAATGGAGGCAGCGTTTCTTTCCCCATTGCCGGTGAACGCCATACCCGGAATCGGGAAGCAAACCCATCAGCATTTATTGTCGCTGGGTATTCAAACGATAGGAGACCTGAGTGCACGAACGCCCGCTGATCTTGAGTTTTTACTGGGCGCTGCCGGGCCAGAACTTTGGAACAAGTCTCAGGGTATCCATAACAGTGCGGTTGTTCCCTATCAGGAAGCAAAATCCATTTCAAAAGAAAATACCTTTGACACCAACACGAGCGACCTGGATTTTATCACTCGTGAATTGGTACGCATGACAGAAAGTGTGGCGTATGAATTACGGCGGGATGATAAAATAGCCGGCTGTATTGCGGTGAAGCTCCGGTATCCCGATTTTGAAACAACTACGCACCAAATGGCCATAGATTACACCTGTTTTGATGACGAACTCCTACCTGCTGCAAGGATGCTTTTTCAGAAATTTTACCGTAAAGGACAGGCAATACGGCTGCTCGGTGTGCGATTAAGTGAACTTACTAATGGCGCCACACAAACCAATCTCTTCGAAGACAATGAGAAAAAGGCGGAGCTGTACGCCGCTATAGACGCAGTGAAAGAGCGGTTTGGGAAGGCTGCTATTGCAAGGGGACGGGCAATTTAATTTTTTTAACCCGATAGTCTACTGGTTTTGTAGGAAAATAATATATTTGCAGTCCTTTTTAATAACTTTTAAATGTTTAATTATGAGTTTGCGTTTAGGTGACATTGCTCCAAATTTTACAGCAGAAACAACCGAGGGTAAAATTGATTTTTATGAATTTCTCGGAAATGGCTGGGGTGTTTTATTTTCTCATCCTGCTGATTATACACCTGTTTGCACTACCGAGCTGGGTAAAACTGCCATATTACAGGAAGAGTTTGCAAAGCGTAATGTGAAAGTGCTTGCTGTTAGTGTTGACCCGCTGGACAAGCATCTGGGATGGGTAAAAGATATCAATGAAACGCAGAATACGGTAGTAAAATTTCCGATTATTGCGGATCCGGAAAGGAAGGTAGCCACCGCTTACGGCATGATCCATCCCAATGCTTCTGAGAACTTCACGGTTCGTTCTTTGTTTGTTATCGGGCCCGATAAAAAGGTAAAACTTACTATTACTTACCCGGCTTCAACAGGCAGAAATTTTTATGAAGTACTGCGTGTTATTGACTCTTTGCAGTTGACCAGCAACTACAGCGTATCTACTCCGGCCGACTGGCAGCCTACAGAAGACGTAATCATTTCTCCGGCAATTTCTAATGAAGATGCAGAAAAGAAATTTCCCGGCGGCGTTCGGATAGTTAAGCCCTATTTACGATATACTCCACAACCGAATTTGTAGTTCAGGTTTTTCGGTTTTTTAAAACCCAATTTTATCTGAATCAACGAAGCTCCGAAGTGAGGAACGGACATGGTCTGTTGCCGTACTTCGGGCTTCTGCATTTTGATACCGATGCATTCTGCCCGCCATGGATTTTGTTTTTTGAAGAATCATGTTTGACCTGCTGATGATTTTCAATACAACGACATAAAAAAAATGAATAGGTTTTATATTATTATAAATATTATTACCTAATTTTCTGCATCAATTCATCACTTCTTCAAACACAATAAATTCCAACAATCATGGCAAAAGCAAAGAAAAAAAGTGCCGTAAAGAAAGCTGCACCTAAAAAGAAAGCGCCTGCTAAAAAAGCGCCTGCTAAGAAAGCAGTAAAAAAGGCAGCCCCTAAAAAGAAAACTCCTGCTAAAAAAGCGGTAAAAAAAGCTGCACCCAAGAAAAAAGCACCGGCTAAAAAAGTCGTAAAAAAAGCAGTTAAAAAGGCTGCCCCTAAAAAGAAGGCTCCTGCAAAAAAAGCAGTGAAGAAGGCTGCCCCTGCGAAAAAAGCCCCTGCGAAAAAAGCTCCCGCGAAAAAAGCTGTTAAAAAGGCTGCTCCTAAAAAAAAGGTACCCGCTTCCCAACCATTAACGGCTCCAGCGGCAGAACCCGTGATTTTACCGGCGCCACCTGCAGAAGATAATTCGTCGCCGGCCGAAGACAACGGAGGTTTATTCAGCTTATAATAATCATCGTAACATAAATGGTGAAACAGCGCAGCTATTGTCAGGCTGCGTTTTTTATTGAATATAGGTACTCATTTCCTTCTGATATTGTGCGGCGATGGTACCTGCTTCGTAAGCAAAATCTTCTTTTTCGCCTGCAAAAATGATGGACCTCGATACATTGACAAGTAAACCGAAATCCTTATTCATGGCTTTGTCAGAAATATCCTTCAGACTTCCTCCCTGGAACCCAACGCCCGGAATGAGTAAGAAGTGATCAGGGAGTATGGCACGTATGTTTGTGAATTCTTCAGACTGGGTAGCACCTACTACAAACATCAAATTTTCTGTGGAGCCCCATTTCGAAACGGTTCTCAAAACTTTTTCGTATAACATTTCGGAGCCGGTTTGTTGTAGTTCAAAATCCTTAGCACCGGAATTGGAAGTGAGTCCTAAAACAATTGTCCATTTATTACTGTATTCCAAAAAAGGACGCACACTGTCTTCTCCCATATACGGAGCAACAGTAATCGCGTCAAAATCCATTATTTCAAAAAATGCCCGGGCATATTGTGATGATGTGTTACCAA
>JADZFY010000063.1 GCA_020854215.1 Chitinophagaceae bacterium
ACTGGTCCCCCATTAGCGCTCCTGCAGTAACTAACCCCTGTTGCAAAAATCTTCTTCTGGTGGTCATCTAATTAATTTCTTTTGTTTTGAATCCAAAAACGTGAACGTGGCTCCATTGCTATTTGAAGCGTATTACCCTTTAGTGGCAAAGTATCACCGCTGAATGCATCCACCCAGTTACCGGCAATCGCTTTCATTTGAATTTTAATATCAGCATTTTGTTGATTGTAATTGTGTATCACATAGCTGCTATCACTCAGCTTTTGAAAGCTAACGCGCGATGGCGCATCCAACTGGGGTGATTGATCATCCGTAAAAACAGACCGGATGGTGTTCATCCATGCCTGGGGAAGTTCAATCAGCCCAATCTGCCGCGGACAAAGCAATACTTCACCAACCGCATCAAAATCAGCCTGGGAAAAAGTATGTGTGTTGATCACCGCAGTATTTCCGTAGTTCAACATGAATGGAACCTTTGTAGCATCCGCAATCTCCAGCAACACATCGGCACCTTTTGGAACCAGGCGGTAATCCGTTTGCAAAGGAAATGGCAAAGTATCCGTTGTTCCCTTATTCGGTACCGTTAGTACCGAAGCGTTCTCCCGTATTAACGGGTATTGTATGCCGGCCAGTTTGGCCAATTTATCTCCATTTTTTGCCCTGTCAATAAATCCGGCAGTCATAATAATTTTTTTTCCTGCTTTCAAAGACCGTTCTACCTTGTCCGCTACTGCTGCATCTGCTGCTGCCTGTGTTGGAAGGAAAATAACATCGGCGTTCTCAGGGTATGCCGAAACCGGAACCAAAGAAACTCCGAACATCCCAATATAATCCAAAAGGTATAAATCGCCTCCGGCATCGCTATTCGGGGGCTTATAACCTGCTACTCCCTGCACAGGTTGTTGCGCTACCGTGGCTGCAAGATCTGCCAGTTTTTCAAACTCAAGCCTGAGCAAATGATGTCCGGGATGGCCATTCAAATAGTCATTAAAATTAAAAATCACCAATTCTGTTGCACCTGCTAACACCGATTGATATGCCTGTTCGATAAAATCAATTGCTGTGCAATCGCCGTGGTCAAACCAGGCAGCACCTATCTTTTTACCCGCAAGAGATCCAATCCACCGGTAGTTAATAAATCCCTCATAAGGCTGAACAAAGCCAAACCGTTGGGTGTACTGCCCGCGCGTTTCTGTGCCCACGTACACTTTGTTGAATAGAGCGGGCTCGGTAGCCACATCATATCCAAACTCATGAAACCGATCGTACCATTGCGGATACTTGATAATCATGTTTATGCCGGGATTTTTCGCTTTTGCCGGCTCAATAAATACAGTTCGGGCAAGACCGGTTAGTAACTGACGGCGATATTCCGACCAGCTGCTATTACCTCTTGCCTGTTTCGATTCCATGCTGGTATCGGCCGTGCAGAAAAAATCATCCAAAATAAATTGGTCAAACAAAGGCGCAACGTCTTCCATGATTTTCTTCATATCCGACTGCGTCTTTTCGTTTTGCCAGTTTAACCACGTCAGGGGTCCATCCTGTTGTACGCCTGTTTCTCCGCCCGGCACAGTAGCGATGCCTCCTACTACTTCAAATCCGTTCTTCCTGAGAAAATCAATAGTCTGTGACAACAGCTCCGTAGAAACGGTCAGTCCGCTCCTGTAAACCTCCACATACACTTTTGTAAATCCATTACAACGCAGTACCGAAAGCGCTTCACGACGTCCTGCGGGAGTAGAAAACTGGTCGCGCAGGGTATTGGCAGTAATATATGCTGCAAGCTGCAGATCAGGCTTTCTGCTTATCGCGTAGGAATGAAAGTTATCGGATTCTTGTTGAAACGGGCTGCAACCCGGTATAGTCAGCAAGAGTAGAAATAAAACAAGCAGGGTGGAATTGTTCATATCATTCTCAATTTTGTATGATGGGATTAAACCCCAAGTTAGAAATACCAAAACTTTTTCAGCTTTCATCTTACTAAACATCTTCCTACTCTTAACAATAACACCGTTTGAACTAACGCACTTTAAATCATTCAGCAACTTCAATCTTCCAATCGGCAAATTCTACACGATATTGCAGTTTATCGGGGCTACCGGCTGCACGCCCCAAATCAATCTCTTCGTCAATATCAGGGATATCCGGAGTATGTCGCTCCACTAACCAGGTTTTACCATCCAAACTGATATACCCGCTGAAACTGTTTCCGTGCCGAACCATTTTAAGATAGATAGGAGTATGAATATTTTCAGGCAGATTAGTGCTACTGGCTTTGTGCATGCACCCGTTCCCAAATTCATCATAGTTTATACCGGCACGTCCCGGGGTAGCAAATACCAATACTGAGCCTTTACTTCCAGGTTGCACGTCAAAGCTTTTGGTCATATCGTTTCGTACAAACAATCCCGCACGAAACCATTCGTGTGTTCGGTCTCCAAAACGGTTGATGGTTACAGTAGCCACAAAATCGCCTTTGATTCTTTTTGTATATACAGCTGCGTATGAATCTTCTGCATGAAAAAAATCGGATCCTCCTGCGGTTATAACAAAGCGGTTGGCTTTTGGATCAGCCTCAATTTTGTACGGTTTAGCTTTTGCTGAAGCATATTGCAGTAAGGGGAGTTTGACCAGATTAAGAAATTTTCCCGCAATCACTTGCAGCCCTTCCTGCGCACTGTTCTCAATTCGAAGCTGGTGTTGCCCAACGCCCGGCTCCAGTTCAAAACTCACCCGTTGGATGCCATTAGCTTTTAGCTCAACTTGCTTTCTTTGAACCTCTTTATTGTTAAGAATTAGCGATGCATCTACGTGTTGTACATTCGAAGTTAAATTACGGGCAATTGCTGTTGCAGTTACTTTCTCGCTCCGAAATAATCGGTTATTGGAAACCTTAAATTCTTCAAATACAACTTCGGGCTTTTCACCTTCAACACGAACAGATGTGTAAGCAGTTGATCCGATGGCAAGATTGTGCACCCCTGCTTCATATAATCTCAATTCGAATTCAATTTCCCGGCTATTGCCCTTTACTACGGGGAACAGTCGTGACTCCTTTATCTTACCATCCACGTACAGCAGAACCGGTGCGACTCCGGTAGCTCCTTTATTAAAAACAGATGCCTTGATTCGTATAACACTTCCCGTCAATACCGCACCGGAAATTGTTTTTGACCCGGCTGTAATTTCGAGGTTAGATTCCTTGAATTGAGGCTCACCATCAATGATTAATTCGGGTTTGTTTACCGGTGCATCAATCGTAAAATTGTCCTGATATTTGTTATCCTCAATTAAGGCTGCGCATAGTTTCCATTCGCCCTGTTGAAGTTCATAATAAATATTTTCTTTACAAGTCCATCCATTAGACATGTTATCAAACCAAAATGCGACGTTGTCGTTAAAGAAACCAGCATTCACATTATGAATGAGGTTGCGGCGAACGACGGAGTTAAAGGTAACACCGGCAGTAGTAATAGCACCAGAGTCATCGGCATCCTGTTGTACATCCTCCAGATGGTTGTACGCCACCAGATACCCTCCGTCAATCGCCTCTTCAATGTTTGCCCATCCTCCTACATAAATAGCAAATCGGCCGCGGGTTTTTGTTATATAGTTGTGCGAAATGGTGGTCATGAGAGAATACGAAGCATGTATGTTGATGCCACCACAATCGCTGAGTTGGTTATATGAAATCTGTGTTTCGCGAATTATTTCTCTTCCATCGGCCGGCTGCACAGGACCTTTCACTACTATAGCACCCTCATCAACCGCTTCTATATGATTACGAAGAATACGGGTTTGATAGCATCCCTTTTGAATAGAGACCGCATTCCCACCGCAAGAGCGGATATCTCCGTCCACCAACTCGCAGGCATGTGCGTATTCGTAACGAATTGCACTACCTGAACCAAGCGTTCCCTGAAATCTTAAACCATAAAACCTTAGGTTGCGGACCGGTTGCCCTAACTGGCCTTGCACGGAAATCAGATTAGTCATGCGTGGTACCCCGGCATTAACCTGATTGATGTTTTTGATTTTCGCTGGAGGGATATAACTGAGTTCTTTCAGTTTTTTGTCGAAAAACCATTCACCGGCAGTATCAAGCAAGGACTTAACGTTTTCCACATAATAGCGTGGCGGTACAATTGTTATTCCTTCCTGTGGCAAACGCAAAGTTGCTATTCCACTTGTCTCATCAATTCTGCTAAATGAATTAATACCGGTATGCCAGCGCAGCAGCATCACCACACGGTTGCCTTCCATTCCTTGCCAGTCTTTCAATTCTCCTTTACGAAAATGAAGTTCACCGGGTGAAGATGAAATTACCGGTGGTATCAGATAATCGGAGTTGGGTAATCGGGCAAGCACCTGTTTTTTTTCATTCACTATCAACATTCCAACAGAATCAGCATCAAAACCTGCAGTCCATATTTTTCCTTTTTTCTTCCAATCTTTCACGGGTTGAGCGCTGGTGATGACAGGCGTTTCGCCTGGATAAGCTGCGTAGGTAACATAATGGTCTCTGAGTTTGTGGTATTCAAAAGCACCGGTGGGCAAATTAGTCTCTACCCGCTCACCACCATCAGCAGGTTCAAACAGCAGCGGTTTGTTGAGTGAATACATACCCCCCCTGATATAAACTAATATATCCCTTCCACTTCCTAATGGATGAGGAGAACCAATATATGCGCTTTGAACCGGAATGTCTTTCGCCTTAAATACTTTAGACTTCAATTGCCGTACGGCCTTTTGAGCACGTTCTATTGTTCGAAAAGGTCCGTCAGTTCCATCAACATTTGGAGTGGCACGCATACCCGACCATTGATCATTTCCGTTTGGGGACACATAAAAATCTGCTTCCTTTGGATAGCTGAATGGAAGCCAACTTTCTCCTTCCAATAATTTTCCATCACGGCTTGGCACAGGAGCTTGCGCAACCACACATAGAAAACAACTTGTGCAGAGGGCGATGCCGGGAAGTACCCTCAATAGAAATCGCTTCTTCATAATTGAGGTTTAGATTCACTCAAAGGAAAAGTTGACAAACTACGCTCAGTTTTGAGAGCCGAACACACATCGTATTTGATAATCTGATTCAAGATTCCCGATCTGGTACGCTACTTTTTTGGAGCTATTTCAGCTTTTCCTTCTATACTTCAATCAAATTCAAAAGTTAAATTAAACGCTACGCGTTAAGCTTGAAAAAAATAATTAATTGCAGAAAAGAAAAAAAGCCGGTGAAAACACTGGAAGTTTCCACCAGCTTCAACAATTCAAATTACATCAATGCTATGGTTTCTCCCACCAAACTTTTGTAATAAATTCGTCTGGTCCCTGTTTTTGAACAGCTGCCTGGTAGTTTTCTGCATTTAAACGAGGCTCATCTGCCTGATACTTCAATCTGCCGGGTCTTTTACCGTTGGTTTCATTTCCGTTTACCTGGTAATTGGTAGGGATTATCACATCCGGGTAATCCGTTCTTCTCCAGTTGGCAAAAGCTTCGTATCCGTTCAGAAAGCAGGCCAACCAGTATTGCCCGCTGATTTGGTTTAAAGCCGCATTAAAATCCACTGTTCCCACAAAAGGATTAGCATTTAAGAAACCGGTAATTTCGGCTGTTGTAATGGCAACATCCGAATCATAATTGGAATAATTTTCCATATCTGCACGAACACCTTTCTCATACAAATCTTTTGCATCTCCACCCCAGCCGCGTAAAGCCGCTTCCGATAACAATAATTGAACCTGAGCATTGGTCATTAGGAATCGGGGACCGTCAAACTTGGCGAATGCGCTTCTGTTCAAGTCGGACCATTGCCTCATTCCTAAAGGATTGGATGGGTCGTAATTGGGTATATTGTTAATTTGCAATTCGCCCCATCCGCTGGGCAATCCTTTTTGATGAGCGGGATCCCTGTCATCCAGGGCTGGATCAGAAGTGGTAGAAGGATAAATAGCGCATATCTTAAAAAGTCTTGGATCATTTCTTGTATCCATGTAATCAAAAAGAGTTGCGCTGATATATGAACCGGACTGAACACCCCGGAAATATTGAGGCGCCCAGGGAATGATTAATGAAGCGTTGACGCCGCCTCCATCTGTTCCTCTTAGCACTAAGTTGTCATCATTGCTGCTCATCAAACCACCGTTTCCTGAAATAGCATCTTTCACCCATTTTTCAGCCTCGCCTATATCCACTTTAGTTAACCTCATTCCTAAGCGAAGCATTAAGGAATTACCCAATTTTTTCCATTTAGCGATATCACCCTTATATACGATATCAAATTTGGCAAAATTGTCGGTACCAGCATCCAGTTTAGCTACGGCATCCTTCAAAGTTGCCAGCATATCCTTATAAATGAATTCCTGTGTATCGTATTTTGGCTTTTTAATCTGTTGATAAAAAGCTAAACTTGCTTCTGAATAGGGAACATCCCCATAGGCGTCGGTCAGCCGCTGAAATAAGATCACTTTCCATATTCTGGCCATCTGATATAAATTGTCATTGTCTTCTTTCTTCTGCTCAATTACATCCTGAAGGAATTTTGAGACGTTGTAGGTATGATTCCACAGAACATCATTTGCATCCTGTCTGTAAACATATTTATCGCCATACCATGCAAAAAAACCTTCATCATATAAGGTAGTAAAGTGTTGGACGAATGTGCTGAAATACATCATATTGCTGACAAACCCTTCATCTCCTCCACCCAGGAACGTTTGCATCTGGACTCTTGTGAACAAGAATCCGGGATTGAAAACATCGGCTGTAGCTGTATTTGGATTTGTATTGATAGAATCAAAATTCTTATCACATCCCCAGCTAAAAAGGATAATAAATGATATTATTATACGATTAATTTTTTTCATTTAACTGCAGTTTTAGGTAATAATGAACTAAAATTTTAATTTAATATCCACACCATAACTTTTTATTGGGGGGAAATTGGATGCTTCGATCCCTTGGGAATTTCCGGTTGAATAGTTCCCGTCAGGATCTATTTGTTTTGCATGAGTCATTAATAAAGCAAGATTATTTCCTACTAAGGAAATGCTTGCCCCCTTAATAAAACGAACAGCGTTCAGTATTTTTTTGGGCAAGTTATAAGTCAGTGCAAGACTCCTAAACTTAATAAAACTAGCGTCATACAGATAATCATCTAATGCTTCTCTGCGATTAATAACGATTAACCGGTTTCCTGCCATATCAGGAGTAACAAGGATATCATTTGGCTTCCCGTCGGATTGTTTAACCCCGGGTAGGATGGCGCCTTCAGCTCTGCCCAACAAGGATTTCTCTGTCATTCCTCTGTGATCAAGTTCATAAGAAGAAACAGAATAGAGTTTAGCTCCAAACTTGCCATCAATCAGGAAGGTTAGAGAGAAAGACTTGTAGTTAAGGGTATTGGTAATTCCCATATTCCATTTATGAATTCCTGAACCAAAACTTACTACCTTACCTCTGTTTACGATATTTAGTCCCTGATCATTTAGGATATCCTGTCCTTGTGCATTTCTTTCAATCGTGGGTCCTATAATTTGCGCATATTCTTGACCTTCTATTAATCTAATTGTCGCTTTTCCTCTGGCCCCAATATTTAATTCACTGGACTGATCAGATATCTTCAATACTTTACTCTTATTATAAGAGCCGTTAAATGAAATGTCCCATGAAAAGTCCCGGGTTTGCACAGGTGTGCCATAGATTAAAAATTCAATTCCTCTGTTGCGTAATTGTCCCACATTTACAGAGGCGCCGGTATAGCCAGAAGTTGCCGTTAATGTTTCCTGGGTAATATCATTTTTCGTCAGTTTATTATAATACGCCATATCAATTCCTAACCGGTTTTTCAAAAACCGCACATCAAATCCCATTTCAAATTCACCTACACTCAAGGGTCTCAGAAGGTTATTGGGCACAACATTCTGCGTAATATTTCCCAAAGGATGTCCATCGTAGGAAAATCCTAACAAGCCATAAGTTAATGCAAGCTGATAGGGGTCTGTATCTCCACCGACTGAAGCATAGCCGGCTCTGAGCTTTCCGAAATCTATGAAAGAGGGCATGCTAAATAATTCCGAGAAAACGAAGCTTCCGCTAACGGATGGATAGAAATAACTGTTGTCTTTGAGACTTAAAGTGGAGAACCAGTCATTTCTTCCGGTAGCATTCAGATATAAGAATCTTTTATACCCTAACTCTGCTGTAGCAAACAGGGAGTTGATTCGTTTATCGGATTGGGTAACCGAAACCGTTTTGGTTGAGGTATTGTTAATCACTTCCAAGCCGGGAATTACTACTCCGTCTCCAATGATATCATTGTTATCAGTGTGTTGAGTCATAATATTTCCCCCTGCATTTACACTTAAAGTGAAATCACTCCCCAGATCTTTGTTCATCCCAAGCAGCAATTCCCAGTTCCGTTCTGTAAAACTGGTATTCCATTGGGTTATCTTTCCGGGCCTTACAAATCCGGTACCTTCAGGAATTGCATTATCCATTTTGTAGGTAAAATGGTCCTGCCCCACCTTTCCCTGGATAAATAACCAATCGAGAATATCCCATTTGATTCGGGTTGATCCAATAAAACGATTCTTTACTGAGTTATTGGTGATTCTGTTAATAGCGAAATAGGGATTAGTTGCATTTACATCGGTACCCAGGGTTTTTTCAGATCCATCTGCAAGGTAACCAGGTGCAAGAGAACTCGTGGGCATATTGGAATTGATCCACAAAATAGTGGAAACAGGCCCACCCCGTCCGGTACTGGTTACCGGGCGGTTGGTACCATCCTCTTTTATATACTCAATATTGGCTTCAACGGTCAGATTGTCAATTATTTTTTGATATACCCCCAGACTGATATTGTCTCTTTTTAATTTCTCATTGGGCATAATTCCCGTGCCTCGTGTATCTGTTAATCCCAGTCTGAAAGAGCCATTTTTACCGCCTGCGGAAAAAGCCACATTATTTGATGAGTTTATTCCATTCCGGTAAAAATCCTTTAGAACCTGATCCTTTACATAAGAATAGGGTCTTTCAACACCATCCAATTGAACGGTGGGTACTCCATCATATCGTTCTCCCCAATGGTTTTGCCCGTGCCCGGCTGCAAAAGCTTGCGTAGCGGGTCTTTTATTACCATAACCCTGACCATATTCTTTTTGAAGTTCCCACATAAAATGAGGCACCAGCACGGTGGTATTGCTGTTAACGGTGACTCCAATACCTCTCTGGTCTTTTCCCGATTTGGTAGTAATAATTACCGCTCCGTTTTTTGCCCTGGAGCCATATAAGGCTGC
>JADZFY010000064.1 GCA_020854215.1 Chitinophagaceae bacterium
CCGCCCTTTTTTGCAGCTCCGGTTGATTTAATTGCATCCGTAATTAATCCATCTCTGATATTTCCGGGTGAAGGGTTCATATGAAAACCCGACCCCACTTTATGGGCCATTTCATCATAGTCTTTCATTAAACGCATAAACTTACGGGCCGTTGGTTCGTCCACTGAACGGTCTATCAGCTCCTGTTCTGCACCGCAGAGTTCGGGAAATTCAGCCAATAAAATTTTACCTCCCAGCGCCACCACCAAATCTGCACAATAGCCCACAGCAGGATTGGCAGATATACCACTAAAACCGTCGCTGCCACCACATTTCACACCAATACACAAATCGGTAAGCGGTGCAGGTTTCCGTTCTATTTTATTTAACTCCCGTAACCCGTCAAAAGTTTTTCGAATCGCCTCTGCAATCAATTGTTCTTCACTTTTCGAACGTTGTTGTTCAAATATCAACAGGGGCTTGTCGAAATCCGGGTTCCGCTCTTTGAGGTATTTCAAATAATCCTGAACCTGTAAATTCTGGCATCCCAAACTTAATACCGTTACGCCGCCAACGTTTGGATGATCAGAATATGCGGCCAACAACCTGCCTAAGGTTTCCGCATCCTGCCGTGTACCACCGCAGCCGCCCTGATGATTAAGAAACTTTATGCCATCAATATTTTTAAACACCCTGCGCCTGATGGGATCCGGCTGTATCGCTTCAATTTGAAGACTTTCCATATCTTCCCCTTCTTTATACGCCTCCACCAGTTGGCGCGTATATGCCTTATACTTATCCGTCACCGCATAACCAAGCTCATTGTGCAACGCTTCGCGGATGACATCAAGATTTCGGTTTTCGCAAAATACCATTGGAAGAAAAAGCCAGTAATTAGCCGTGCCTACCCTTCCGTCACTGCGGTGGAATCCGTTAAAGGTTCTTCCACTGAACTTAGCGACATCGGGAGCATGCCATTCAAATTTCGTACTGCGATAATCGTAGCCCCCGGTGGCATGTTTGGTATTTTCGGTCGTCATTCGCCCGCCTCTCGGTACATCAAACTGCAGTTTACCCACCAATACGCCATACATATAAACCGGATCTCCGCTTTTCATATCATTGATAAAAAACTTATGCTTGGCATCTATATCGTCAACCAGGGTATAGGTTGCTCCTTTATGAGTAATATTTTCACCTTTTTTTAAATTGGTGAGCGCCACCAGTACATTGTCCTTTGGATGGATTTGTAATACAGTTGTTTTCATTTGTTGAGTTCTGTTAATGCTGAAGATGGGAAATCGCTACTTTTAAGCAAAGGCGAAATTATTAAAAGCATAGGGGATAATAAAAAAATCAATTTGGGCATACTTTGAGTATCGTTTTACCGTGCAGGTCTCGTACGCGGCCTAAACGCGGGCAGTAGCATACCAATGATGCTGAACAAAATGCAGATGTTGGTACTTTTACCTAATCAAACCGCCGATGGTTCAGCCTGTTCATTTTTCTTTTACTGAATCTTTAGTATGGTTTGATTTGATTTGATCTTTTTTATTTATCTAATACAATGTCGGTTATGTTACGATTCCTATTTTGCTTTTTGCTGATTGGTAACACAGCGTGGGCACAAACCCAATTGCCCGTATTTCCCGACTCCCTGTTTTCTACCTACTACCATCAACGGGTATCGTTATTTCGTTCGCTGCCATACACCGAAAGAGATATCATCTTCGCAGGCAACAGTATCACAGACGGAAATGAGTGGAGTGAATTGTTTGGAAACATCCATATAAAGAATCGTGGCATCAGTGGAGATATCAGCGCCGGTGTAATTCACCGGTTGGATGAAATAACGAACAGAAAACCCGAAAAGATATTCCTGATGATTGGAGTGAACGATCTGTCCAAAAATATTAGTCCTGATAGTATTGTAAAAAATATTCTTTTAATTACAACTTACCTCCGGCAGCACACTCCTGCTACCCGATTGTATATTCAAAGTATATTACCGGTTAGTGATGTATACCACAAATTTTCAGGACACACCGGCAAAGGAAAGGAAATTAAACAGGTTAATGCCCATCTTCGCGACAGCGCCCGAAATCACCGGTATAGCTATATTGACCTGTACACTCACTTTTGCGATGACCAGGAAAAACTCAAAAAAGTGTACAGCAACGACGGACTACATCTTACCGCCGACGGCTACCTGCTATGGAAGCATTTGATCTATGGATATGTGAACGATCTCGGGCAGAAACCCGCGCTCATTCCCGAACCCCAATCCATCGAATGGAAGAACACCGCTTTCCCCCTCTCCCATTGTAAGCGCATTGTGATAACCGACAAGAGTTTACAGAAGGAAGCCGAACATTTGAAAATCTTTTTGCAAGGCAAAGGAATAGCAGTTGACATTGATGAACGACCTCAGTCAGACAAACCCTATATAAAACTGATTCTTGCCCCTGTGTCCAATCCACAAAACAGCAACGAAGCCTATGAACTTCAAGTGGACTCGAATGCAGTCATTCTCAAAGCCATCACGCTTCACGGTATTTTCAACGGACTTCAAACACTGAAACAACTGATGCGTGATGCCGTTATGATTGACGGCTGTCTTATCAACGACTGGCCGGCATTTGCCTGGCGGGGGTACATGATTGATGTGGGAAGAAACTATATGCCCGTACAGCTGCTGAAAGAACAAATAGAAGTGATGAGCAATTACAAACTCAATATCTTTCATTTTCACCCTACTGAAGACATAGCCTGGCGAATTGCCGTTAAACAATACCCGCAGCTTACCGCACCCGAGTTTATGTTGCGCAACAAAGGAATGTATTACACGGAAGCAGAGATCAAAGATCTGATTGCCTACTGCAAGGAAAGGCATATCACTTTTGTTCCTGAAATTGATATGCCGGGGCATAGTGCTGCATTCAGACGGGCGATGAAAACAGACATGCAATCCGACAGCGGAATCAACATAGTAAAAAATATATTGAAAGACTTTTGTGCAACGTACGATCTGCCTTTCATACATATAGGTGCCGATGAAGTAAAAATTACCAACAGGAATTTTATTCCTCAAATGGAAAAACTGCTTGACAGTATGGGAAAGAAAGTGATCGGTTGGCAACCCGGGGGAAACTTTTCGAACCGTACCATCCGGCAGTTGTGGATGGAGGAAAAAGAGCACCATACGCCAAATCAAACCATTCAATATATAGATTCGCGTCATCTGTATCTCAATCACATGGACCCCCTGGAAACCCCGGTAACCATTTTTTACCGAAAAATTGGAGATAAAGTGAAGGGAGACAAGTCAATGCTTGGTGGCACACTGTGCATGTGGCACGACAGATCGGTGGCAAGCTGGGATGATATTCTAAAAATGAACAGCGTGTACCCGGGCATGCTTGCGTTTGCCGAGCGTTGCTGGCAAGGTGGTGGAGTGGATGGGTGGACTGCGGTGATTGATGAAAAAAATACGCAATTGAAATATGCTCAATTTGAAAACCGGATGATTGATCATAAACGGCAGTATTTCGCAGGCAAGCCCTTCCCTTACGTAAGACAAAGCTATATGCACTGGGATTTCTTTGGTCCGTACTACAATGATGGAAACCCGTCCAAAACATTTGCACCGGAACGGAAAAACTTTGAACTTTCTAACACAGAGCCACGATTCAGCGGAGTTGGTGGAACAATAGTGTTGCGTCACTGGTGGGCGCCTTTGATTAAAGGAATACTCGACAGTGCAAAGGAAAATACTACGTGGTATGCAAGCGCCAGGGTTTGGAGTGCGGTGGATGGGGTGAAGGATTTTTGGATAGGCTTCAATAACCTATCCCGTTCCATGGCCACCGATTCGCCGCCTGCAGGCGCTTGGGATAATAGAGGTAGCGCGATATGGGTAAACGAAAAACCCATCCCGCCCCCGTTGTGGAAGCGGAGCGGACAAAAAGGGAACCTTGAAATTCCGTTAATTGATGAAGGCTACGCCTACCGTTCACCTACCAGAATTTTTTTGAAACAGGGTTGGAATAGTGTGCTGATCAAAGTGCCCGTAGGTTCATTTAAGGGAAAAGACTGGCAGAACCCGGTAAAATGGATGTTTACCTTTGTGCAGGTACCCACAGATTAAAATGCAATTCACGTAATCTCCAATTTCAGGACTTTAATCTGCGCTATTTACCTGTATTTCCGATTCAAATCCAACCGGAATACCTTCAATTGCCGATAGTACTATTTCTTTAATGCAACCATAATCGCCCTGAAGCTTTCTATCCCCGCTTCAAGGTTTTCTACAATATCTTCTGCCAGCTCATCCGGATCGGGAAGATTATCCAAATCGGCGAGGGACTGATCTTTTATCCAGGTGATGTCTAAAGAGGTTTTATCCCGGGCAATGATTTCCTGGTATGTAAATTTCCGCCAGCGTCCATCGGGATTTTTATCACCAAAAGTTTGTTTTCTTTTATGGCGATTGGCAGGATTATAGCAAGTAATAAAATCCTGCAGGTCTTCAAATTTGAGCGGATTTTTTTTAAGGGTGTGATGAATATTGGTGCGATAGTCATATACCCAAATCTCTTTTGTCCACGGGTTTTTGCTGGATTCTTTTCCATCCCAGAACAATACATTTGCTTTTACCCCATTTGCATAAAAGATACCCGTTGGTAAACGAAGTATGGTATGCAAGTCGGCTGTTTCCAATAATTTTTTTCGTACCGTTTCGCCGGCGCCTCCTTCAAACAATACATTGTCGGGCAATACTACGGCTGCATGCCCGGTTGTTTTAAGCATGCTTTTTATATGCTGTACAAAATTGAGTTGTTTGTTGCTGGTGGTTACCCAAAAGTCCTGTCGGTTATAGGTGAGGTCTTCTTTTTCCTGCTCGCCTTCTTCATTGGTAAAAGTCATGCTGCTTTTTTTACCAAAGGGTGGGTTGGCCAGCACATAGTCATATTTTGTTGCTGGTTCAGCAATCAGTGAATCGTTGGATGAAATTAGTGTATCGCCATCTATATCGCCAATATTATGCAGGAACAAATTCATCAGTGCCAGCCTTCGCGTACCCGGCACTATTTCATTGCCGGCAAACGTTTTGAATTTGAGGAATTGCTTTTGCGCTTTATCCAAATTTGTATTTTCTGTTAACCAATCATAAGCTGCCAGGAAAAAGCCACCTGTACCACAGGCCGGATCAGCAATGGTTTTATCCGGTTCGGGGCGAATACATTCCACCATTGCTTTAATAAGCGCCCTTGGTGTAAAGTACTGCCCTGCGCCACTCTTGGTATCTTCCGCATTCTTCTCCAATAACCCTTCGTATATATCACCTTTATCTTTTACACCCATCAGCACCCATTGCTCGGCGTTGATCAATGCAATGAGCTTATATAATTTTGCGGGATCCTGAATTTTGTTCTGACTCTTGATAAATATCTGGCCCAGCATGCCTTTTTCATTACCCAGCTCACGAAGCAGCCTGCTATAATGCGTTTCCAACTCATCGCCGCTTTTGCTTAAAAGGCTTTCCCAATTATATGGTTTGGGTATTGGCATTTTGCGGAGATGTGGCGGTTTGCTGTATTCATCTGCCATTTTTAAAAACAGCAGGTAGGTAAGCTGTTCTAAATAATCGCCATAGCCTACGCCATCATCGCGAAGCGTGTTGCAAAAAGCCCATACTTTAGATACTATACCGGATGCGTTGTTGCTCATGTTGCGCTTATTGATTAAAGATGGTTATATAATTTCTGTATGCATATGTTTTACCGTATTTCACCGTTTCATCCTGCAAATAAAGAATTCCAAGCTTAACAAACCGGTCTACAAGTTTGAGGGCGCCAGAACGGCTTAATTGCATCGTGTTGGCAGCTTTGCTATTGCTGGTAAGCGGGTCTTTAAAAAGCTCCTGCAAAAACTTCACACCACTGGTAGCTTCTCTTTTTCCCAATGCCTGAATTTTACGCATATCTTCTTCCCGCAGCGCTGTTATTTTTTTAGAAACCTCAATACCCTCTCTGGCAATTTCTATAACGCCATCCAGGTAAAAATGCAGCCATTCCTCTGGTTTGTTATTGTGATAGGCGTTTAATTTTTCATAATACAGTTGTTGATGTTGCTTAAAATAACTGCTAAGAAACAGCACGGGTTGCTCCAGTACCGCCCTTTCAAATAAGAAAAGGGTAATCAGCAGTCGCCCGGTTCTGCCGTTGCCGTCTAAAAAAGGGTGAATGGTTTCAAACTGGGCATGAATAAGCCCTGCCTGCAGTACCGGCATCAGCGATGTATTGTGAATAAACTTTTCCAGGTCAGACAAAGACCTGTTCATTTCTTCAACGGGTGGTGGCACAAAAGCTGCGTTTTGTAAAGTAGTGCCGCCAATCCAGTTTTGAGATCGCCGGTATTCACCCGGATCGGCAAAATGACTGCTCCTGGCGCCTGTCATTAGTTTGCTGTGAAGCTCCTTAATATAGCGCAGCGAAAACGGGAAGTCTTTTAACCTTTCAGTGCCATACTTTAGTGCGTTAATGTAAAAAAGGATATCATCCGCATCCGTATCTTTTACATTTAACCCAGCGTTCATCTCCAGCGCATCCATCATGGTGGCCCTCGTACCCTCAATCTGGGCGCTGCTGGTAGCGTCTTTAATGCGGAACATATTGAGAAAAAAATCCACATCAGGCAGCACATGCGTAATACCATCCAGTTTGCCCAATAATCGCTCGGTCATTGCTGCTTTGGATACGGTTTCCGGCGCAAAAGCCAATAGCTCTGCCGAAGGAAACGCATTGGGTATAAATGCTTTATAACCTTGTGGTTGTTGGATATATGTTCCGATTGTCATTTTTAAAAATTAGTGCACATTAAGGTTTGTATTGTACACTAAAAACAAATATAGTGAACATTTCATTTTAAATGTACACTATAATAAAATATAGTAAACAAATATGGAAGAGATGTACACTAATTTTTACTGGTTAATAAGCTATGCAGGAACGTTTCGGTTTTTATTTCCTGAATTTGCTTATTACTCCGCTTCGCTTCCGGCGGCTTGCTTCGGCGTGGATAGTTACTCCAAATTCCAACATCCGTTTACGCCTCGCAAAGACGGGCCTTTTATAAGCGTCTCGTCTGTTTTGCCAAAATACCCCTTACCTGGTTACAGCAATCGCCCCTCAAAGGCCTTTTTTAAAATACTCTGCCGTAATGCCGCTGCCTGTTGCAGGCTTTGGGTAATGTTTTCTTCCAGCTTATCGGCTACGCTGAGGCGGGATTCGATGGACCGGACGATGCGGAGTTGTTCTTCGGGTGAGCAAACAGGAATGGGATAGTTCCTAAGCAAGGAAGACTCTATGCTTTCAACAGTCGTTCCATCTTTACTACATTCCTTCCTGATATCCACATTTTTTGCCTGTGCGTACCAATATACATAATCAGACAAAATGTTTTTAGGTGTAAAGGCTTGTATGTCCTGATTGACTGTAACATCACTTGCGGCAATTGCTACTGGCAGGGTTCTGCGGAGAATTCCACTACGTACAACAAAAAGAATGGAACCTTTACTCACTAATTTAGCTGATGAATTTTCAATTGCAACTGAAGTGATTTTATCTAAGGTGTCATTAATGACTTTTGATTTCATATCCTTGGGAGAAACCCAAAGAATAGTTCCATTTTCCCAAAATGTTTTATTGGCTTTACTAGGTGTACCCCCTCCTTTCCATGTTCCAATATCAATAAGTTTTTCAATCCTCCATCCCTCCGGCAATCCTCCATTGTCTGAAGCAGGATTTGCAGGATGGGAGGATTGCAGGATTTCTTGTTTTATTCCATCCTGTTCATCCATTAATCCTGTACATCCTGATTCCGACAGTTTGCCCTCAAATGCCCGTTTCAACACGGCCTGCCGGTAGGTTTTGAGTTGCTGCTGCGCGGTTTTTAATTGTTCTATGCCTTTGTCTAACTCACTAAAGAGTTCTTCTATTTTGGCAACAATGGCGGTTTGGATGGGGAGGGGCGGTAGGGGAATATAAATCTTTATGTAGTCGGGAAATTTCAGATTTCTCAGATTGTTACTACCTGCTTGATAATTTACAATTTCACCTGAATAATAAAATAGCTTTAAGTACTGGTTAAGAAACGTTGAATCTACAAACCCCTTAGGACGAATTAACCTCAAAAAATTTGTGCAAATTTTGGGAACCTCAGGTTTGTAGCTTAACACAGATTTGTCAATCAGAACTGTTCTACCAACTGGTTGCTCTGGTCCGCCACCAGATATTTCAACTAATATGTCGCCTTCGATTAACCTTCTTTTTTCAATGTTTGTAAGTTTTATTTTTCTTAATGATGCTGTTCTACCCTTTTCTTCATCCCAATTTTTTATTTCTGCACCACGTATACAATATGCGTTAGTATAGTCAGGGTCATCAAAGTTTTCATCCTTTCCCCAATCGCCTCCTATTACATAATCTAATGCATCCCCCAGCTTCACCCATTTCCATCCTTCCGGCAATTGTTTCATGTTTTGTACTTCGGTCATTATTGATGTTGTGCAGTGCCGTTTTTTTAATGAAGCAGCAAGTTGTTTATCTGGTGTTTTCCGGCGCAGCAAAATAATCATAAATTTGCAATAAGTCTGCTCTGCATGAAGGTCGGATCCAGTCCGTTTCCCTCACAAAGTGAAGGATTAGTGCAGTTGTGGGCTTTTTTAGTTTTTAGCAGTTAACGGATTTTTTGCCAATTGTCTGAACCTTGATTTTACCTGATTTAAGGATTAGCCTGATTTTTACTGTCTCAATAATTTGTTATTATGTACTCTTTTAAATTCTAAACTCTTTGCACCAAAATTTATCAGTAACCCTATTTCCATCTTATAGGCTTCCAGATAATTCATGGCCTGTGCCAGGTGAACATCTTCAAGCTTAACCAAAGCTTTTAGCTCAACCATCACTTTACCTTCCACAAAAAAATCAACACGTCTTGTTCCTATTTCAGCATCCCTGTAAAATATAGCCATCTCCATTTCCCTTGCAAACACCAGTGGGGCCAGGTTCATTTCAATTTCTAAAGCTCTCTGGTATATCACTTCCTGGAAGCCATTGCCTAAACGCTTGTGTACTTCCATGGCGCAACCTATTATTTTCCTTGTTAGCTCTTCGTGTAACATACAAAAACCTTGATTTATTAAATCTATATTTTATAAGATTTTTAAAACAATCAGGACAATCAAATAATCTTTTCAATTACGGTTCAGACAATTTACGCTACCAGTACCTCATTCAACTCATCCAGTACTTTTTCATAGTCGTCCTGAAACAACTGGTAAAATTTGCTCAACCCTCCTTTCTTATTAAACGGGTCCAGTTCAAAATCATCTTTCTCTACATGAAAGCTGCCCGCAATATAATCCTTTATCATTCGCAGCCATTGCAACTGTTCTTCGGTAAAGCGGTTGTGCTGCCCGGCATTTTGTTTTAATATCCATTGCTGAAAATTCTTGTCAACTGTTTTGTCGTACACCGTAAGCTTTTCATCAACACCGCTGATATTACGGATAATGCTTACCAGGGCTGTCAACTCATTTTTTGCAGAGCCTCCCGCCAGTTTCAGTTGCGTATATGCCTTCCACACATTGGCCGGCGCCAGCAGCGGTTGTTCCAATTTAATTTTTTCGCAGAGGTCTTTAATCATACTATAGGTGAGTTCGCGGCGGCGGTAAGGCTGATTGTAAAAAATCTGCAGGGCGATTATTTCATCTTTATGCGCCTCTATCCATGCTTTAAAATTGCTTACGGTTAATTCGGCTGCAGCTTCCTGGTCTTTTACCCAGCCTATATTGGTTATTTCATCCATATTAATATGATCAATAACCTGGTTGTATTTTTTGCGAACATCCACAATATAATCCCTTAGCTCAGGGTTGTTGAATGTGGCAACCGCCTGATCAATAATCTGCGAATGGGCAATGATGAATTGTGAATGGATTGCAGATGGTGAAGCATCCGGATTTTCAGCCTCCAGCTTTCGCCTTATACCCTCTATCGTATCGGGGTCATAGGCATTTAATAATTGTTTTGCTATCTGGCTGATGTTTTTGCCGCCGGTATATTGGGCAAACTGTTGCTTTTCCTTATCGTTGATCTGTTTGTCTAACCTTATTAACCGGTTCGCCAGGGTGCTGAGTATATCTTCGGTAGTGTTGCCTATTGCCACATTTTGCAGCACATCTTTTAAACTCATGCCGGGGTTTTTCTCCAGCGGGTGGCTATCGGTTTTCTGGCTTTGCTCCACCCCAATGGCATCAATAATTACAAAATGATCTTTGGTGAATTTAGCAGATGGTGTACCGGTTGCCCGTAGTTGTTCCAGCGAACAGGTACGGGTGCCGCGACCTTTCATTTGCTCGTAATAACTTTTACTTTTTACATCCCGCATAAACAGCAGCACCTCCAACGGACGAATATCCGTGCCCGTTGCAATCATATCAACAGTTACGGCTATACGCGGATAATAATCATTGCGAAACTGGCTGAGTATGGTTTTAGGATCTTCCTTACTTTGATAAGTAATTTTTTTGCAGAACTTATTTTCCTCGCCAAATTCTTCCCGCACTATTTCAATAATATCTTCGGCATGGCTGTCGGTTTTGGCAAAGATGAGTGTTTTGGGTACTTCAAAAGCCCCCTGCAAAAACCTGTCGGGAAACATAGCCGGAAGGTTTTCTTTAAATGCTTTGATAATAGTGCGTATCTGGCTTTTGTTTACTATGTCCTTATCTAATTGTCTGCCGCTGTATACAATATCTTCATCTACAGTTTCCCAGAATTTGCGGCGGGTAAGACGTTCTCTTTTGTCTACCATTTCGCCCATAGCAATTTGAGCACCCTGCTGCGTAATTTTTGTTTGAATGGTAAACACATTGTAGGGAACCAGCACGCCATCTATCACCGCTTTTTCGTAACCATAATCGCTTACCAGGTTCTGGTTAAAATAACCAAAAGTGCGGTTGTCGGGTGTAGCCGTTAATCCCACCTGAAATGCGTCAAAATAATCCAGCACCTGTTTCCATAAATTGTATATGCTGCGGTGACATTCATCTACTACAATAAAATCAAAAAACTCCACTGGCACTTTCTCATTATACACCACCGGCAGGGGTTCTTTGGTTTGAAAACGCTCATTGGGATTTTGTTCCTCGGCGCTTTCATCCAGTTCCGTTCCCTTCAGAATAGCATACATGCGCTGAATAGTGGAAATATATACCTGGTTATCGGCCGGAATAAAACTGCTTTTTAAACGCGTTACGGCATACAGTTCAGTAAACTTGCGGTTATCGTCGTTGGGCATATATGCCATAAACTCCTGTTCGGCCTGTTCGCCCAGGTTTTTAGTATCAACCAAAAACAAAATGCGTTTGGCTTTGGCAAATTTCAGCAGGCGATAAATGAAAGTGATGGCCGTAAAAGTTTTGCCAGAGCCGGTTGCCATTTGTATTAATGCTTTCGAGCGGGCATCTTTAAAAGAGGCTTCCAGGTTTGTTATGGCATTTACCTGGCAATCTCTTAAGCCATCTACAGGCAAATCCGGGATGTTGTGGAGCCTTGCTCTCAATGATTGTTCCTGTTGAAGCCAGGCGGTGAAAGTTTCAGGGCGGTGAAAGCTGAAAACTGCGCGGCTTCTTGGTTTGGGGTCGCGGCAATCGGTGAAGCGGGTAATTTCGCCGGTGCTTTCGTACACAAAGGGTAGGGGCTGATTGTTGAGGTATTTCAGCTTTGCGTTTGCATAGCTTTCACTTTGGTCCTCGTGTATGGAAAGGCGTTCGGCTTCTTCCTCCCGCTTGGCTTCAATAACCCCTACCGGTTTTTTATCTGCAAATAATATATAGTCGGCCGGGCCAATATCGGTTTGGTATTCTCTTACTGCAATACCCATACTGGCAGAAAGATTGATACGGGATTTATCCTGAATAATCCAGCCGCTCTGCAGCAGTGCGGCGTCTATCTTATCGCGGGCTATCTGTTCGGGGTTCTGGTTCAATGGCAGGGCATTAGGTTGCAAAATAAAAAATGACGGAATGCATTCAATTAGTGTACAACTTACAAAAATATTGTCACTTTAATGCCAACCGGATCATTCCATTTACTCCAGCACGGGCCGCAGCCACCTTTCCATTTCTTCCCTGCTCATTTCTTTTCGTTGCACGTAGTCCGCAAACTGATCTTCCTTGATTTTTCCCACGCCAAAGTACTGGCTCCTGGGGTTGCTGAAATACCAGCCGCAAACAGAAGAAGCCGGATACATGGCCAAGGATTCAGTAAGGTGGATACCTGTTGCTTCTTCACCTCCCAGCAATTCAAACAATTTGTATTTTTCGGTATGATCGGGGCAGGCAGGATAGCCCGGCGCGGGTCGAATGCCCTGGTATTTTTCTTTGATCAACTCCTCATTCGACAGTGATTCTTCTTTAACATAACCCCAGAACTCTTTTCTTACGCGCTGATGTAAACACTCCGCGAAAGACTCTACCAGCCGGTCGCACAGTGCCTGCATGTTTATCTTATTATAATCGTCATGTGCGTCCTGAAATTTTTTGATGTAAGGTTCGATACCTTTTATGGTTACGGAAAAGGCGCCCATATAATCCGTTTTACCACTGGCCTGCGGCGCCACAAAGTCTGCCAGCGATAGATTGGGCTGACCCGGTGCTTTTTTAATCTGCTGTCGCAGCGATTCTAACCGAATTTCCGAATTGCCATTTTTTACTCCGATGGTGTCAGGTGTGAGTGAATTGGCCTGCCAAAAGCCTATTACGCCATGAGCAGTCAGTCCTTTCTCAGCAATAACTTCATCCAGCAGGGCATTAACATCATTATACAACTTAGTGGCCTCCACTCCTACTTTTTCATCGCTTAGTATCTGCGGAAAATTGCCGTGCAATTCCCATGCAATGAAAAACGGTTTCCAGTCTATGAACGTTCGAATCTCATTCAGATCATAGTCTGCAAATACTTTTGTTCCCGTGAAGGTGGGAACAGGGGCAATATAATTTTCCCAGTCTATAGCCGTACAATTATTCTGAGCAGCTTCATAGGAAATATACTGTTTAACCGGCTTCTTATTATCGAAATCGGTTTTTAATTTCTGGTATTCAGCGTGAATGTTTTTTAGAAAGTCTTGCTTTTGTTCATTTAGTAATGCACCTGCCACCGTTACGCTTCGGCTGGCGTCGAGCACATGCACCACTCCGTGGTCATACTGAGGTGCAATCTTAACAGCAGTGTGAATACGCGAGGTGGTAGCGCCTCCAATCAGCAATGGCAATGTCATGCCACGGCGTTTCATTTCGTGGGCCACGTGTACCATTTCATCCAGCGATGGCGTGATTAAACCACTTACGCCCACGATAGCGGCGTTACACTTCAACGCTTCATCCAACAGTTTGTCTGTGGGTACCATTACGCCCATATCTATTATTTTGTAGCCGTTACAACCCAATACAACGCCCACAATATTTTTACCAATATCGTGCACATCGCCTTTTACCGTTGCCAGCAAAATAGTAGGCGCATCAGACACTTCAGACTTCTCCGCTTCAATATACGGGGTGAGTATGGCAACGGATTTTTTCATTACCCTTGCCGACTTTACTACCTGGGGCAGAAACATCTTTCCCGCACCAAACAAATCACCCACTACATTCATTCCATCCATCAATGGACCTTCAATTACATCCAACGGACGGGGGTACTTCAGGCGCGCTTCTTCCGTATCAACATCAATAAAATCTGTAATTCCATTTACCAACGAATGAGTAAGCCGTTCCTCCACCGCGCCATTTCTCCAGGCGGTATCCTTTACCGTGACCTTTCCTTTGGCCTTTACCGTATCTGCAAAGGCAATCAGTTTTTCAGTGGCTTCATTATTGGCGTTATTCCTGTTTAATATCACGTCTTCGCATAACTGCCTCAGATGAGGATCAATTTCATCGTACACCACCAACTGTCCGGCATTCACAATACCCATATCCATGCCCGCCTTAATGGCGTGATACAAAAACACCGAATGCATGGCTTCCCGCACATGCTCATTACCACGGAATGAAAAGGACACATTAC
>JADZFY010000065.1 GCA_020854215.1 Chitinophagaceae bacterium
GATTGGGGAATGAATTGGGGTTGGAAATGGCCCGAAGCATGGGCGTATGGAGGAAACTGAATTTTTTAGCTACGCATTTTATTAGTCCTTCTTTTTCAAAATCTGTTAGTGTTTTGGACACCTGCTCCTTGGTAGTGCCGGCAAAATCGGCAATATCCTGCCTGCATAGGCTGATACGAAAGCTCTGTTTGCTTTCTTCGTACTGATAAGCATCAGCAAGCAACAGGAGTGCTTCAGCAATTTTTTCTCTTACGGTTTTATGTGCCAGCTTTATCGCTTTTTTCTCAACGAGTTCCAGGTCGTCCAGAATTTGGTTGATGAGCTGCTGCCGGAGTGCGGGGCTTTTGGCTACTATCTCATCGAACAAATCAAAGGGCATATAACAATATTGAACATCCGAAACGGCGGTTGCGGATTGAAGATGGAAGCGTCGGCCAGGGCTTGCCCTGTGGCCGAATACTGCGCCTTTTCCGGCAATACTCAGAATCAGCGGACGCCCCTGTTTCCCGTTCAGTTCCACTTTCAGAAATCCCTTTTTTATAAAGTATATTCCCAGCACCGGATCGTTTTCCGAAAAAAGCCTTTCTCCTTTTTGAATCGTTCTGGATTGTTTGTAGGTGCTGATTGCCGTAAGCGTGTCGGTATCACAATTGTAAAGGATCGAACAGTTCCGGACTTTGCAGGTAATACAATCATATCGGGTTATAGCCATTGCAGTTGGATAAAATTTTACTTCCCATATCGGGTGATGAATTACAGTTCTAAAATCTCCATTAATTATTTTCAGCATTATGACCCTGATTAGCTAATCGGCTGATTTTTGTCGGATTATTGCTGCGAAACGACGTTGGGATCGGATAATTCAATGCCCTTTCTCCGTACTTTTGTTGACTTTTCAACAGAAGTGTTGTCCATGCAAAAGAAAGTATTGGTTATTAAGTTAGGTACCGCCGTTATCACGGATGAGAAAGGGCAAATTAATCAGTTGGTTATTAAGAATATTGCTGCACAAATTGCTATGCTCGGTAAGGAGTACAATATTGTTCTGGTATCCAGCGGAGCAGTGGGTAGTGGTAAGTCGTTCTTCAGGAAATATAAGGGTACATTAACTGAAAAAAAAGCTGCAGCGGCAGTGGGCAATCCAATGCTTATTAATTTATATCACCGCTATTTTTCGGCGTATGATATTCCCGTGGCACAAGCCTTATGTGAAAGGCATCATTTTTCTAACCGGAAACAATTCCTTCAGTTGAAGAAAACCTTCGCGGAATTCTGGGCAAACAATATTTTGCCTGTAGTAAACGAAAATGACCTGGTGAGTAATATAGAGATAAAATTTTCTGATAATGATGAGCTGGCTACCCTGATAGCAATTGGCTTTGACGCCGACACACTGATACTATGTACTTCGGCAGGGGGATTGATGGATGCAGAAAAGAAGATTATACCCACAGTACAAAAAATTGATGCTACAGTACTGGGTTATGTTACAAAAACTAAAACCAGCCTGGGTTTGGGAGGAATGTTGTCGAAACTTACCTCCACCAAGCTGGCGGCATCACTGGGTATACGGGTGATTATTTGTGGACTAACCGGAAAGGATACCTTAATTTCGGCATTGCAGGGGAAAAGCGGAACCACATTTGTAGCCAAAGCATCCAACCTCAAAGCCCGACAAAAATGGTTGGCCAGCGGATCTATTACCATAGGAGGTGTATATGTGGATAAGGGTGCGTCCAAGGCCTTGCATTCCCGCAAGAGCCTGTTAACCGTAGGAATTAAGAAAGTTAAAGGTAATTTTATGGCCGGCGAGGTCATTCAGTTGATTGATGAAGATGAAACGATAGTGGGTGTGGCTAAAGCAAAGCTCAGCGGAACGGAGATCAGTAAACAAATTGCACACAAAAATATTATTGCGGCGCATGCCGATGATATTGTTGTTTTTTAAAACAGAAGATGAGTACTACCATAACACAAATAAAAAAAGCTTACGATGCGGCTCCCCGTTTGCGGGCAATGAGCGATAAGCAATTGAGGCAAATGCTGTTGATGCTGGCAGACGAGCTGGAAAAACAGCAAAAAAGCCTGTTGAAAGCTAATTCACTGGATCTGGCAAAACAGGATCCCGGCAACCCGCGTACCGATCGCCTACGGTTAGACGAAAAGAGAGTTCGTGCAATTGCGCAAAGTATCCGTAAAGTGAGCCGCCTGCCGAATCCCGCAGGAAGAATTTTGGAGAAACGTACGTTGAACAATGGGCTTCGGCTTGAAAAGGTAGCAGTACCGTTAGGTGTTGTTGGTGCTATTTACGAATCCCGACCCAATGTTACCTTTGATATTGCCTCACTTTGCCTTAGAAGCGGAAATGCCTGTGTGCTCAAAGGAAGCAGTGAAGCAGATCATTCCAATCGTGCCGCGATTCGCATCATACAACAGGTACTCAGGAAAAATGGGTTGCCCGCGGCCGTGGTTACGCTGTTGCCTTCGGAAAGGGAAATTGTTCAGGATTTATTTACTGCCACTCAATATGTGGATGTGCTCATCCCCAGGGGCTCGGATGAACTAATTCGTTTCGTACGCCAGAACAGCCTGGTGCCGGTTATTGAAACAGGGGCGGGGGTTTGTCATGTGTATGTAGAAAGAAAAGCCGATATCGGCAAAGCAGTTAAAATTGTAGTGAATGCGAAAGTTTCCCGTCCTTCTGTATGTAATGCGATGGATGCACTTTTGGTTGATGAATCTATTGCAAACACCTTCTTGCGGCAGCTGCAACCAGCACTCGGACAGTACCAGGTGGAGATATTTGCCGACCCGGCAGCGTATAAAATACTAAAAGGCTACCCGCATCTGAAAAAGGCAACCCTTGCGGATTTTGGGCGGGAGTTTTTGGATTTAAAGTGTGCAGTTAAAATAGTGAAGGATGCAGGAGATGCCATTATACATATCCGTAAGTATTCCACCAAACATTCGGAAGCTATTGTTACGGAAGATAAAAAGCAGGCAGAATATTTTTTACGGGAAGTGGATGCTGCAGCCGTGTATCATAATGCATCTACCCGTTTTACTGACGGGGAAGAGTTTGGGCTTGGAGCAGAAATTGGTATCTCCACCCAAAAACTGCATGCCCGTGGGCCTTTTGCGTTGGAGAAATTAGTTACTGAAAAATGGGTAATACGTGGAAACGGACAAGTGAGGTAATCGGGAATATAGAAATGTGAACGTGTGAGAATGGGAAAGAGTGAAAATGGGGGAATGCGGAAACCAGCCTGCCGGCAGGTGTGGGAATATGAAAATGAGTAATCTGTCTGTACGGTCAGGTTGTTTTGATGTGGATCGGTCTAACCGATTTTTCAACGTAGTGGACGGGTTTGTTTTCGCTCCTTTTCGGAATTTATTTTTTGTGTTTTGGACGTTATTGGGTTCCTGGTGGGGCTCTTTAGATTTCGAATTTTTGACCTTCGAACTTTTTAAAAATGGTATTAAATAAAAGTAACCTTTCCAAAATTGGCGATTTCAATGTTCAAAAACCAGCATCCGGGATTTTTGATTTACCGGAGAAAGTGCTGCAATTTGGTACCGGTGTGTTGTTACGCGGGTTGCCGGATTATTTTATTGATAAAGCCAATCAACAGGGTATTTTTAACGGACGGATAGTGGTGGTGAAGTCCACGGATAGCGGCGGCACCGATGCTTTTACAACCCAGGATGGTTTATACACGTTGTGCGTTCGGGGTATAGATAAGGGGCAGCATATAGAGGAAAACCGCATTTGCTCTGCCATCAGCCGGGTGTTGTCGGCTAAACAACAATGGGAGGACGTACTGCAATGTGCGCACAACCCAAAACTGCAGATTATTGTTTCCAATACTACCGAAGTGGGCATAACACTGGTAGAAGAATATATCCGGCAAACACCACCCTCCTCATTTCCTGCCAAACTCCTGGCTTTCCTTTACGAAAGGTACAAAGCCTTTGGCGGTGGGGCAGAAGCCGGCATGATTATTATTCCAACGGAGTTAATTGTAGGTAACGGAGACCAACTTTCTGCTATCATTTCCCAATTGGCTGTATTCAATAAACTGGAGCCTGCGTTTATAGAATGGCTGAACGCGCATAATACGTTCTGCAATTCGTTGGTTGATCGTATCGTTCCGGGAAAACCCGCCGCAGAAACCCAACAAACAATAGAAAACAGCCTGGGTTATAAAGATGACCTGATGATCGTAGCGGAAGTGTATCGGTTATGGGCAATCCAGGGGGGAGACAAGGTGAGGAAGGTGTTATCGTTTGCGGATGCGGATAGCGCGGTAATCGTTGCTCCTGATATTGAAATCTACCGCGAGCTGAAGTTGAGGCTACTCAATGGAACGCATACCCTAAGTTGCGGACTGGCATTCTTATCGGGCTTCCCTACCGTAAAAGACGCGATGGAAGATGAGGTGTTTGGGCGTTTTGTGCATGATTTGATGCTCAGGGAAATAGCACCCGCCATACCTGCGAAGGTGGATGCCGTTGTTGCTGAACAATTTGGACTGCAGGTGTTGGATCGCTTTCGAAATCCTTTTATCAAACATCAGTGGATTAGCATTACAATGCAGTATAGCTCTAAAGTAAAAATGCGGGTGGTGCCGGTTTTGTTGAAGTATTTCTCTGATCACAACAAGGTTCCCAATCATATCGCTATCGGACTGGCAGCTTATCTGTTGTTTATGAAAGCGATCAAAAAAGAGGGTGATGGATTTAAAGGAGAATGGAATGCCGCCGTTTACCCTATTAATGATGACAAGGCAGCGTACTTTTTTGAACAATGGAATAGATACCAACCTGACGAACTGGTACAACAGGTATTGGGTGATGCGGATTTATGGGGTGCAGACCTTTCGGCATTACCGGGGCTGGTGCAAGTTGTGCAAAGTAACCTCAGCAAATTGATGAAGGAAGCACCGGTAGCAATCAAAAATA
>JADZFY010000066.1 GCA_020854215.1 Chitinophagaceae bacterium
GTTACCACGGGATTCATACTCATGAGCGGTTTTTTGTTTTTCAGTTTGTACCTGTTTGCCCGTAGCGATAAAGCCATATTATATTTTGCCTTGTTTTGTTTTACATACAGTTACCGTATAATGGGCACGGAACCTTATACCATATTTACCGTGTTTACTGAAGTGAATTGGTTTCTGGCGTTACGGCTGGAGTATTTATCGCTGGTGTGGGCCTTAGTATTTCTTTTCCTCTATATACGTCATCTCTACCCAAAAGAAACCAATAGATATGTAATCAGGGTATTGCTGTGGGTGAGCATCTTTTTCAGTTTTATTATCGTTACCACGCCGGTGTATTGGTTTAGCAGCATCATGCCTTTTTATCTCACCTTATTGTTTTTTTATTTGGCCTATGCCACTTATGTTTTTGTATGCGCATACTTTCGAAAACGGAATGGTTCCGATTTTGCCCTGTTGGGTACCAGTATTGCTATTGTTGTGTTCTTTTTTCTCAATCTGAACTATTTTAAGCTGGCACCGGTGATGAAGTTGATGGTCTGTACCGGGTATTTACTTTTCCTGTTTATGCAGGCAATTATCCTGTCTTCCCGTTTTGCGTTCATCCTCAGGCGATCTGCTATTCAGGCACAGATGGGCGTGAAAGCAAAATCGGAGTTTCTATCCACGATGTCGCACGAAATCAGAACGCCGCTGAATGCAATTGTTGGGCTGGTGCATATATTGCTCAAAGGGAAGCCTGCCCCCGAGCAGAAGGAAACAATTGACGGTATCTTATTCTCAGCAAATAATTTGCGTATGCTGGTGGATGACATCCTGGACTTCAATAAGCTGGATGCACACAAAATGCAATTGGAACGAATTGAAATGAACCTCAGGGAAACGGTGAAAAATATCATTATCGGGGAACAGAGTTTTGCGGATAGTAAGCGTATCCGTCTGGAAAGCGAAATAGACAGCCGGATACCTGAACGGTTGTTGGGCGATCCGGTACGTATTGCCCAGGTGATCACCAATCTGGTGCACAATGCCATAAAGTTTACCGATAAAGGATGGGTGAAACTCAGCCTGAAAGCAGAAAAAGCAGAGACCGACCGTATATTGGTAACTTTTCGGGTGCAGGATTCGGGAATTGGTATAGCGCCCGGTGAGCACAAAAGAATATTCCAACGATTTGTTCAGGCAGATTCCTCCACATCGCGCAAGTACGGTGGATCGGGTTTGGGGCTTCCTATCTGTAAAAAAATATTAGACCTGTACAATTCGAAACTGGAACTTGAAAGTAGCCCCGGCAACGGATCGTCGTTTTGGTTTACCTTATCCTTTCCCGTTCCCGCCCGCGAAAAGTCTGCCGATGTTCTCCCTTTAACAGAAGCCGACAAGTGTTTGAAGCATAATACGATTATGGTTGTGGAAGATAATCAGCTGAATGCCTTAATTGCAAAAACAATTCTGGAGGATTTTGGAGCACAGGTGGAACTGGTGGAAAACGGAAGAGATGCGGTGGAGAAGTTTGACGCCGGTATATATCATGCCGTGATCATGGATTTGAATATGCCGGAAATGGATGGATTTGAAGCTACCCGTCTCATACGACGAAAATGCTCTACTACTCCCGTGATTGCATTAACGGCAGCCCAGGCATCGGAAGTGGCAGATAAGGCTACAGAAGCGGGTATTTCCGCTGTTGTGGGAAAGCCTTTTGATCCGGAAGAATTGTGCCGGGTAATTTGCAGTTTTAAAAGTTGAGCGGAACAGAGACAGGATTGTTGAAATTATACCTGCATAATAAGGTTGGTCGGTTACACTAACGAAGCTCCGGTTTTGTATTAAAAAATGTAAAGCCTACCGTAATACCTGTACCTGTCCATCATTTTTCCATTTGATGATAGATGAAGGCGCAGCCGGCACTGCATCGTCCTGCCGGTATTTTACGATATAGTCCACACCATTTTTTATTTCATCCGCAATGGCTGAAAAATTTCCTGAGAAAGATTGTCCGGAGATATTCGCTGAAGTGGATACAATCGGCTTTTGAAATCGTTTTATCAGGTGCCGGCAAAATGTATCCTTACAAATTCGAATCGCTATTGTTCCGTCTTCGTTTACGAGGTTTTCTGCAAGTCCTATTGCGCCTTCGTAGATAACCGTTGTAGGCCGGTTGGTTTGGTTAAGATAATCGAATATTCGAAGATCGGCGTTAGCTACGTAGCGGAGTATTTCTCTTTCATCGGCAACGAGTATGATCATGGACTTTTTATCGCTTCTTTTCTTCAGGTCAAATATGCGTTGCACCGAAGAAGCATTTGTGGGATCGCACCCTATGCCCCATATTGTATCGGTAGGGTATAGGATCAGTCCTCCTTTTGTCAGAACCTTAAAGCATTCAGAAACGTCCTGTTCAAAATTATTCTGCATGAGGCTGCTGTTTTTCTCTGTACAGACGTGCAAGCTTTTTGTACTTCCAATAAGAATGCAATGCGGTGTACCAGGCGATATTAAAGCCGGCTTTCCCATCGAGGAAGCCTAATTTGATGACATACCCTTTAATAAATGCGGCAATGGAATTCAGCCAGATTTTGTAAGAATACGAAGGAATTCCCTGATCGTACATTGCCTTTGCGGCAATTGTACTAAAACGATCCTGCTGATGGCGGTGCTCCTCCTCCGATTGATAGGTGTGATGCAGGAGGTCGCCTTTTAAATGAATAATTGAAACACCTTTTTGCATGATGATCTTATCATGTGGATTTTGGCCCGCCCACTTTCCTTTATTCACATCCAGTAGCCGCAGTTTTCTGTCTGGATAATAGGTTCCGTGCCGTACCCATTGCCCGCAATAGAAATTATAACGGTTCATTGTATAGCCGTCTGCCGGAAATCCCTTTTCTTTTTCGCGGAGGATACTTTCGATTAGTTCGTCGCTCAGGGCCTCGTCTGCATCCAGACTTAAAACATGAATATGGGAGGTTTTGCCCAATGCAAAATTTTTCTGTTCGATATAGCCCAAAAAAGGCTGCTCGATAAACGTTACCCCATGTGCCAGGCATACTGCTTTTGTGTTGTCGGTAGATAAAGAATCCACCACAATAATTTCATCTGCTACTCTTTTCAGTGATTGCAAACAGGGTCCTATTTTTTTTTCTTCATTAACTACAATAACTGTTGCTGATAATTTTTTCATGCTCCATTTTCGTTTCGTCTCCCTAATTGATAAAACAGGTAGCGTTATACTACAACCGTTCCTTATATCAACTTTGGATTTAAGCAATTGAGCGCATATGCATTAATGCCGTTGCACTTCATCTTGCAAAAATAATAACGCTTTGCAAAGCAAACGGAGTATGTTTGCAAAAAGAGCAACGAATGACAGACTTACAGCAATTAATTACCAGTTCCTGGGAGAACAGGGCGCTATTAAAAGATGAAGTGTATATTGAAGCCGTAAAATCCGTGATAGAAGATGTGGACAAGGGCAGGCTGCGTACTGCATCACCCTCCGATAACGGCTGGGTAGTAAATGAATGGGTAAAGCAGGCCATCCTCATGTATTTTGGTATTCAAACGATGCAAACCTGGACGGCGGGTCCAATTGAATTTCATGATAAAATGCTGTTGAAAAGCGGATACCGTGAACTGGGAGTGCGGGCGGTTCCGCATGCCGTTGCGAGATATGGAGCTTATATCGCGCGAAATGTTGTGTTGATGCCATCGTATGTGAATATTGGTGCTTACGTTGATGAAGGTACTATGGTGGACACCTGGGCAACTGTGGGCAGTTGTGCACAAATTGGTAAAGGAGTGCATTTAAGTGGTGGCGTGGGTATAGGTGGTGTGTTGGAGCCATTGCAGGCAAGTCCGGTTATAGTGGAAGATGGCTGTTTTATTGGTAGCCGCTGTATTGTGGTAGAAGGCGTGATGGTTGAAAAGGAAGCGGTATTGGGTGCCAACGTGGTACTTACAAAAAGCACAAAAATCATTGATGTGAGTGGTGATGTGCCGGTAGAGTATAAAGGGAGAGTTCCGTCGCGGAGTGTAGTCATTCCCGGTACTTACAATAAAAAATTTCCTGCAGGTGAGTTTGGCGTAAGTTGTGCATTAATTATTGGCCAGCGCAAAGCCAGCACCGATTTGAAAACAAGCCTGAACGATGCGTTGAGAGATTTTAATGTGAGCGTGTAAGTGAGGGTGCGGAAGCGGAAGAGATGAAACCGGGCATCCGCTATGATGTATTTTCCTGCATTTCATCTCGTTCCTGTAAACTCCTGATCGCTGTTTTTAAAGCTTTGGCATCCCATTTTACAAAATCCCGCATCGGCCTGAGCCAATGAGTGATGAACAAAAATACCGGGTAACCCTGGCAGGTTTTACTATCACCTTTCTGGGTGCAATTTTGTTTTCTACGAAGGCAATCATTGTTAAACTGGCGTTCCGGCATACCGAAATGGATGCGCTATCGCTGCTTGCGCTTCGGATGTTATTTGCTTTTCCTTTTTATGCCGGTGCAGCATGGGTAAGCGTGCGATCGAAAAATGCGGTGCCATTAACCCGTAAACAGTGGGGTGCAATAATTTTTCTGGGCTTGTTCGGCTACTATCTCAGCAGTTTGTTTGATTTTGTTGGTCTCCAGTATGTAACCGCCGGACTGGAAAGGCTCATTCTTTTTTTGTATCCAACCTTTGCCGTACTGATAAATGTTTTCGTATTTAAACAAAAGGTTAACAAGTTACAGATTTTGGCGCTTGCACTTACCTATGCCGGGGTAGCCTATGCTTTTTGGGGCGAGTTACAGATTGATGTGAATAATCCTGATTTTTTATGGGGAAGCTGGCTCATTTTTTTATGCTCCGTAACCTTTGCCATTTATATCGCCGGCAGCGGCAGGGTAATTCCAAAAATTGGTGCTGCAAGGTTTACGGCATACGCTATGTTGGCGGCTACTGCGGGTATTTTTTTACATTTTATATTAGCAGGTAAGCTGCCTGCCGGTGGATTTTCGGGTATTCATTGGGGATATGGATTGTTGTTGGCGGTGGTGGCAACAGTTTTGCCCAGCTTTATGATTTCGTTGGGGATGAAAAAAATTGGCTCCAGTAATGTGGCGATTATATCTGCTATCGGTCCGGTTTCTACCATCGTACAGGCCTATTTTATTTTAGGGGAGCCGCTGTTTACAGAGCAGATAGTGGGGACCATACTGGTTATTGGAGGCGTGCTGTTAATAGGCTGGCAACCATTAAAAAATGTACCTGCAAAATAATTATTCCCCTTATATTTGCACCCCGTTATTCAATGCCCGGGTGGCGAACCTGCCTGCCGGCAGGCAGGACTGGTAGACACAAGGTAAAATGGTATGTTTTACGGCAGAGAAAATCGGTCAACAAAAGCGTATCGTCCTTTTGAGATCATAACGACGGAGAAGTTTGATACGCGAATAGCGGCGAGAGCAAGAGAGGTTTACTTGAAAAGTGGTATTGGAAAAGAGTACTTGAGATCTTTATAAAAATAATGCCCGGGTGGCGAAACTGGTAGACGCACTGTCTTCAGGTGGCAGCGTTCGAAAGGATGTGCTGGTTCGAATCCAGTCCCGGGCACAAGCCCTCTTCGTTACATTCGAAAGAGGGCTTTTTTATGCCCAAACCGCTGGCAGGTTTCTTTCTTCTTCAGGAAATTTCCTCTTTCCGAAATCAGATTTTCCTCTTTGCGCATATTAGATCCTATTGTCGTAAATAGCTTTGGGGTTAAAGCAAACAAATGGCGATAGAATTAAAGCTCAACGAAAAACAGGGGCACTGGATATTAGCAAAAGTGGGAAAAAAAGTGCTTCGTCCCGGTGGGCGGGAACTCACTCAAATACTAATTCGTAATTTGAACATTAATCCCTCGGATGATGTAGTAGAGTTTGCCCCCGGACTGGGATTTACAGCTTCTCTTGCCTGTGCCGGAAATCCTAAAAGCTATACCGGGGTAGACCGAAACCAGGAGGCTGTATCATTGGTGAGAAAAAATGTACACTACCCCCGCATGAAGGTTATTGTCGCAGAAGCGGCTGCCTCTACGCTTCCCGACGCCTGTGCCACAAAAGTGTATGGTGAGGCAATGCTCACCATGCAACCGCTGGAAGACAAGAAAGCGATTATACATGAAGCTGCACGAATACTAAAGCCCGGAGGACTTTACGGCATTCACGAACTGGCCCTTCAGCCGGACAATATCGGTGAGGACATTAAGCAGAACCTGTATAAAGACCTTAGTTCCAATATCCGTGTTCATGCCCGGCCACTTACCCGCGCTGAATGGAGCAGGCTGCTCGAAGAGGAAGGGTTTACCATTATTAATGTGGATACCAATGCCATGGCACTGTTGGAGCTCAAAAGGATACTCAGAGATGAAGGCTTTTTTCGCACATTAAGAATTATGTTTAATGTATTGAGATTCCGAGAGTTGAGAGGACGTATTTTGAATATGCGCCAGGTATTCAGCAAACATAAGAAGAATATGAGTGCGGTAGCTATTGTGGCGAGAAAAATGTAAATAATATTTGTTTGAATACGGTTGGATCGCCAGGAAATAATGGGTTGGCGGTTAAACAAACTTCACTTTAAACCATCCTCCTTAACTCCATCGTAAGTGATCTCTACCTGCTTAATCCATCCGTTTTCGTCAAATGCTTTTTTGTGCATAAGCATGGGTTGCGCAAGTCAAAACCACAAAAAATAAGATACAGGTGGAAAATTTCTTTGATTTGAAATTCATGTCTGAATGTTAAAATTAGAGCACGTAATTCGCTTATAATAAGGGATAGGACTAAGGTTTGTGCTTTCTTTTTTCCAAACGGTGGCATGATAAGCATTGAGGTGCTATAAACGGGACAAAATGCCTTTTTCCGGGAAACCGTTGCCAATTCCTCATTGCTCCCGTAACCTGTACGTGTAAAGCAATCGGGCGGGAAACAGCAGTCGCAATGGAACGGTATTTAAGTTAAATAATTCATGTTGAAACCCTATCTTTGCCCCCACTTTAAAATTTTGTAAACGTTTTTTCTATATGCAACTGAAAGGTTTGGTCTCTGTTTTTGCGATTGCATTGATTGCTATTACTTTCTACCAACTGCATTTTACATGGGTGGTTCATAACCACGAAGGGAAGATGGAAAGGCAGGCCCGGAATTGGGTAAACTCTCACTACAACACGGCTTCCCAGGAAGTTAAAGATTCTGCGTACGAACGCCGGTTAAGTGCGTTATTGGACAGCACCAAGGGTAAGATTATTACCTACAGTATTAACGGGGCAACCACTTACCAAAAGGCCAAGGAACAGGAGTTAAGCCTTGGATTAGATTTGCAGGGTGGTATGAGTGTAACGCTTGAAGTGGAACTGGAAAACCTGTTGCGTTCTATTTCAAACAGTCCAAAAGATATTAATCTTAATAAGGCTTTAGATCTGGCCACTGAGCGCAGAGGTACTACAGATGCTGATTATATTGACCTTTTTGCTGAGGCCTATAAAGAAGTGAATCCTTCCGGAAAGCTATCAGGATTGTTTGCCAATGCCGGACAGCGCAATATTAAGCTGGAAGACTCCGACGGGCAGGTGATATCCAAACTGCGCACAATGGCGGGTGAGGCTTTTCAAAATACCTTCCGCGTACTGAGCAAACGTATTGATCAGTTTGGTGTGGCACAGCCAAATATTAATCCCGATCCACGCAAAGGTACCATCAGCGTGGAACTCGCAGGCGTAAAAGACGATCCGGAAAGAGTGCGTAAAATATTGCAGGCAACTGCGAATATGCAGTTCTGGGAAGTGTACAGAGGTAGCGAGTTGTCGCAGTCCTTCAACCAGGCGGAAGAAATGCTGAAAAAAGTGGGACAAAGCACTCCAGCGGTTACCGATTCCACTGCCCAACCGGCTGTTACAAACGCCGCTGTGTCGCCGACAGACACTACGAAAACGCTCTCTTTGTCTAATATTTCTGCAGACAGTACCCCGGCTACTCCCGGAGCTGCTGCCACTCCGGCTTCCACCCATACCATCATGGGGCTGCTGGTGCAGGGCCCACAGGGCGATGCGGCAATTGCATACGTACAATTAAAAGATACGGCATTGTTAAATCGGAACATCGCCATAGCTGCGGATATTTTCCCTGCTAATGTGAAGTTCATGTACGGCATTGCACCCAAAGAAGCCAGTTCAACCGCAATGGTTCCGCTGTATGCGATTAAAACCCGTGATGGCGACAAGGCTCCATTGGAAGGAAACGATGTGGAGGAGTCAACCATATCGTACGACGAACGTGGCAGACCGGCAGTTTCGTTGCGTATGACAAAGCAGGGAACTAAGAAGTGGGCAGATCTTACTACGGAAAATGTAAATAAGCCTATTGCTATTTCATTAGATAATATCATATACTCCGCACCAAATGTTATCAATCCTATTTTAGATGGTAACTCTCAAATCTCAGGAAGTTTTACCGTAGAGGAAGCATCGGATTTGGCTAACATTTTGCAGTCTGGGCAGTTAGCTGCGCCTGCGCGAATTGTACAGGAGCAAATGGTTGGACCCACCCTCGGAGCAGAAGCGGTAAAGGGTGGAGCGATGTCCTTTATCATTTCGTTTGTTTTGATTTTTGCCCTGATGCTGTTGTATTTTAACACCAGCGGATGGA
>JADZFY010000067.1 GCA_020854215.1 Chitinophagaceae bacterium
AAAGAAACCATCCGGGGTTTTGGTTAAAACGCTTCCTCCCGGTATAGCCGATACGGCGTTTGCTGAAACATCATGGGTACATAATCGCCTTATTTATGATGGCGACAGTTTTAGTGAACTGGCAAAAAAAATGGAACGCTGGTTTAACGTGCAAATTGTATTTAAAAACAAGGCGGTGTCTGAGGCACGTTTGGTGGGTGCATTTGAAGATGAAACAATTGAACAGGCCTTACAGGCGCTTCAGATGATCACCCCGTTTAACTTTAATATCAAAGGGAGTATGGTAGAGATTTATTAAACAGAAAATAAAAGCCGGACGATGCTGCAACATAATCCGGCCACTAAACCGGAAACCGTTTAACAACAGTTTCCTATTGTATAACTATAAAACCAAATGTATGACAAAAAGTGAACCATTCAGGAAGAAAATTCCGCTGCGGTTGCTACACAAAACTTTATTCTTTATGAAGCTGTTCATTTTCACCTTTTTGCTCACCGCCACCCAGGTTCATGCAACGGGCGCCGTCGGTCAAAACTTTTCAGCCAATCTGAAAAACGCTGAAATTAAACGCGTGCTTACAGTAATTGAAAGAAGAAGTGACTTCCGGTTCATGTACAATTATGACCTGAAAGGCCTGGACAGGAAAGTGAATTTTAATGTGCAGAACATTTCTGTTACCGATGCGTTGAACCAACTGCTTTCCGGCACCAGTCTTACCTATCGTAAAGTGAGTAATAACCTGATTGCCATTTTTGCGGAAAACGACGCTGCTGCCATCAAAGAAATTATTGTAACCGGACAGGTATTGGATGATAGTGGTGCTCCGGTTGCGGGCGTGTCTGTAATAGTAAAAGGCACCTCAATGGGTACCACTTCAGACGCTAACGGAAATTTTAAAATCACTGCACCCAATGCCAACGCTATTTTAGTATTTACCGCTATTGGATTTGAAGATTTGGAACAGCCCCTAAAGGGTAGTACGGAATTGCATGTGGTGCTCAAAGAATCACAAAAAGTAATGGACCAGGTAGTAGTGATAGGATACGGTACGGCAACAAAAAGAGACCTTACCGGATCTATTGTAAAGATTGAAGGAAAAGAAATTGCCGACAAGCCCAATACCAACCCCATCGCTTCTTTACAGGGCAAGGTGGCCGGTTTGAGTGTTGTACCTTACGGTACTCCCGGAAAAACGCCCGATATCAGGATCAGAGGCACCAACAGTATTGGCTCTATCCGGCCGCTGTATGTGGTGGATGGGATTTTTAACGACAATATTGATTTTCTGAACCCCAATGATATCGAATCCATTGAAATTCTAAAAGACCCTTCGTCTCTTGCCATCTTTGGTGTGCGCGGTGCCAACGGTGTAATAGCCATCACCACTAAAAGAGCAAAAGCCGGGCAGGTATTGGTGAATTTTAATTCCAGCTTTGGAGCAAAAAAACTTACGGATAAAATCAAGGTTCTTACCAGCGCGGAAGATTTTAAAACGCTGTACATGGAGGAGAACGATAATATCGGAGCGTCTAACACCTTCGATTTTACGCCATGGACCGGCAATACCGACTGGATTGACGCTGTAACGCAAACAGGTTATTTTAACAACAATAACCTGAGCGTTACCGCAAGTACCGAAAAAAACAAACTGTACCTGGGTATCGGCTTTACAAGAGATCAGGGTATCGTAAAACATGAACAACTCAAACGATACCTGATCAATATCAGCGATGAATTCAAAATCAGCAATGCGTTTAAAATTGGGTTTACGCTGAATACGGCACTTACAAATTCACCTAATGACGGAACAGGTAATTTGGAAATTGCCAGGCGAATTGCCCCTGTAGTGAGTGCGGCTACCTTTCCTTACAAAATGAGGATATACGGAGCCGATAGTACTACCTATAATCTGTATTCTGCGTTACCCAGTATTCAAAACACACTGCAGAATCCGCTGGTAAGTCGCGAAAACACATGGAACACGTATATAGGACGGGAAAACAGGTTTGTTGGAAGCCTTTACGGAGAGGTAAACTTTTTACGCGATTTTAATTTCAGGGCTGCATTCTACGGCGATCTTAGCTATTTAACAGTCAGGGATTACGATCCGCTCTATGCTGCTTACGACCCTGCAGCACAACGGGCATTTCTGGTGAACCAGGTTACCAAAGTGAATGTGGATGAAGGCAGATGGCAAAAGTATCAACAGGATTATATTCTGACCTATAAAAAGAAAATTCAGTACCATAACATAACGGCTACAGCGGGTTGGACCACCTATTTCCTTTCCGAAAATCATACCAGGGGAAATGTGCAGCAAAGTTTAAGTGGCGATCCGATCCCTAATGACAAAAGATTCTGGTATTTAAGTAATGGCTTTGAAGACGACGCCAGTTCTACATCCAGCTCATCCCAGAAAGAAAGCGCCACTACATCCTTCCTGGCACGCGTGCTGTATAATTTTAATAACAAATATTATTTCAATGCCTCGTACAGAAGAGATGGGTCTTCTCTTATTTACAACCCGGATGAACGATATCTCAATATGTGGGCATTAGGTGGCGCATGGGAAATAAGCCGCGAAAATTTCATGCAATCACAAAAGGTATTTGACTTCCTAAAGATCAAAGCAT
>JADZFY010000068.1 GCA_020854215.1 Chitinophagaceae bacterium
ATATCTACATAAACAAAATAGGGGTTCCTGCGGTTGTACACGTTGTAAAGGTTAAAACTCCACGTGCTGTTGAATCTTTTGTTTTTCCTTGCGGAAGGCGTATAGGTAGCACAAATGTCTGCACGGTGGTAGGCGGGCAGCCTGTAATTATTGATTTCGTTGTACTGATTCATGCTGGTATAGGAAACAGTACGCTGGCTAATATTATAACCTAAATTGTAGTTCACCCTGCCTGTAGGCATGGTGAGTGCGTTGCCGGTACCCAGTACAAACACACCCGAAAAATTCCATCGGTCGTTCAGCGTGTAGTTGACTGCAATACTCATGTCGTGTGTTCTGTCATATCGGTATGGAAATGGTTTTCCATTGTTGAGCTGAGCAAAAGTTCTGTCAGATTTGCTCAGTGTGTAGCCAATCCATCCTGTGAGTTTCCCTTTTTTCTTTTCTGCAAACAATTCCACGCCGTAGGCCCTTCCGCTGCCGAACATCATTTCACCTTCAATGTTTTCGTTAAGCAATAGCTGGGCACCCTGTTTAAATTCTATCTGATTTTTTAGGAACTTGTAGTAAGCTTCCGCGCTAAAGCGAAAAACATTAGTGCTGGTATTTCTGTAGTAACCGAGGGCAAACTGCTGTGCTATACCTGGTCGTACGGTTTGCCCACTGGGTATCCATAAATCACTGGGAAATGTGACGCCGTTGGTTGTGGCTAAATGCAGGTATTGAATGGTTTTGGTGTACGACAATTTGATGCCTGAAAGTTTCGACAGCGTATATGCAATATTGACCCGGGGTTCGGGATAGCCATAACGGGCTATACTCTCGCCTTTCTTGTAGGTCTCGGTTTGTCCGGTTGGGCTTCCATCTTCATTATATAGAATCCTTTTGGTTGGGCCAATCTGATTGAAATGGCTGTATCGAAGTCCTGCTGTGGCATGTAAACGACTGCTCATTTGAACGGCAGCACTTACATAAATGGCCGCTTCCCGCGCAAACAGATTATAGATGTTGGTTTTAAACGCCTGAACGCCTTCCGTTACGTCGCCGGCACCCGGTTTAAACCGATGTAGGATATATTGCGTACCCCAGTTGATACTAAATTTGTCAGACGGCGTGAAGCTCCAGTCGTTCTTAAATTGGTAATCCCTTACAGCAGATGTAAAAATGTAATCATCCAAATTGTAGCCATAATAACTGTCCAGATCAAATTGGTTGTAAATGAGCGATACGGATTGTTTAAGTTTTTTCTCCAATAATTGTTGTTTCCAGCTAAGTCCGGCAATGGTATTACCCCAGTTGGCGTTAAAGCGATTGCTTTTGTCGTTGATAAAGGAAAACCGGTCTTTTCCGCTATAGAAATTAAAGAGCAACGCATTGTTTTCATCTATCTGGTAGTCGGCATTTGCATTGATGTCGTAAAAGTAGTAGCCATTGTTGCCAATTCGCTTCCTGGCGAAAAGTTTTGCAACCTGGTCTATATAGGTGCGTCTTCCGCTAATGATAAACGAAGCTTTGTTTTTTACCAAAGGGCCTTCCACTGAGAGTTTGGAAGAGATCAATCCGATGCCACCGGTGTATTTCAAAGAGTCTTTATTGCCCTGCCGGGTGTCAATCGAAATCACACTGCTTAACCTGCCGCCATACGCTGCATTCATATCGCCCTTATTTACGGTTACACTTTTTATGGCATCACCGTTAAACACACTAAAAAAGCCAAGCAGATGATTGGGATTATATACCGGGATATTATCTAAAAGCACCAGGTTTTGGTCGGGACCGCCTCCGCGTACATAAATACCCGATCCTGCTTCTCCACCGTTTTTTATTCCGGGTAAAAGTGTGATGGCTTTTAAGGGATCAGTTTCGCCAAGAATGACAGGAAGTCTTTTAAGCTGGGTAACCTCTATTGTGTGAACACTCATTTCGTTTCTGTTGACTCTCCCGGCGGTGATTACAACCTGGCGGAGCGCATGGTCTTTGTGAAGCATTACAATAGGTACCAGGCTGTCGGATACCAGATGAATCGAAAAAGAGCTGTCTGCATAGCCAACTGCGCTGGTGGAAACCCGGATAGCACCTTTTTTAACTATTCTACGTAACATACCCAGTGAGTCGGCGAAATATCGTTGTCCCTCTATATTAATTGTGGCATTACTTAATGGCTGATGATGATTATTGGTGACTTGCAACGCTAACGTTACCTGTTGCGCACTGGCATTGTACACGCCAAGCAACAGGCAAAGCAGGAGCGTCGTCTTTACAAAACAATGATATGTTGTTTTGAGTTTGCACATGCCGGAATTCATTTTTATCTGGGTACGGGCAAATAACCTTTACGGTTATGCTGAAAATAATGGCATGGCTTTTCACATGGACGGGGTGTCTCATGCAGGTTGAAAGAATGTAGTACAAGTTATCCCTTTTTGTTAATTTATTGCGTGGGTTCCACTCATTTTTTTGAGTGTTTACACTTATTGGGAACATATATTTTGTGATTAACTGTAAGCACATGATTGTTAAACTATTCACATGATTTAGGCAGTATTGACTTATGATAAATAAGGGGATATACACGTAGAAATTGGTTCAGAGGCGAAGTTTTACCCCGAAATCGCAAAAATTATCCTGGTGCCTGCAAACCCGCACGGTGCCAACCTGATTTTTATATCTTTGCCCCTTAATTACAACCATGGATATTGATTTTAATAAATATAGTGATGGACTGGTACCGGCAATTGTGCAGGATAATGATACCCATAAGGTGCTTATGCTGGGCTTTATGAACGACGCAGCATTACAGAAGACGATGCAGGAAAGGAAGGTAACTTTTTACAGCCGGAGTAAAAACCGGTTATGGACGAAAGGGGAGGAAAGCGGAAATTTTTTGGAGCTGGTTGCCATTGCGGTTGACTGTGATCATGATACTTTATTAATAAAGGCCCATCCGCTGGGGCCCGTGTGTCATACGGGTGCGGATACCTGTTGGTCGGAGCGGAACCACCATGATAGTTTTTTAACCTATCTTGAAGATATCATTGAATTGCGAAGGAAGTCTTCGCCGGGCGAATCCTACGTAGCATCATTATTTGCAAAAGGCATCAATAAAATTGCACAGAAAGTAGGGGAGGAAGCAGTGGAAACTGTTATTGAAGCTAAAGACAGTAATGATGAACTTTTTCTGAATGAGGCAGCAGACTTATTGTTTCATTATCTCATTCTGCTCAACGCAAAAGGACATCGCCTGAAAGACATTAGCCGCATATTACAGGAAAGGCATTCGGGATAGAGGTGTAAGGTATAAGGACTGTTATAAGTGTGCTTATTCATTCGTTTCTCCGCAGTCTCAATTCCGGTCATATATTGGCTTTACGCTGCGGTTCGGAAAGCGTAATCTTTTCGTGAATTCAGGGCAACGTCTCTGAGTCGGGGCATGTGTGCAGGCAAGGGCGCTGCACAAATAACTAAAACAACCTCGCCCCTGGCGCAGGTCTCCACTGCCCACGATTAGAGCGACAATTGTATATACACCTCTTGCAAAAACCTTGTAAACAGCTATTTATAAATGAGAAACTACCAATCAGTGCCTCTTTTGAATTTTAGTGTTGTAAAACGGAAAGACTGAAAAGGATTGTAAATAAGTGAAGGCTGCTTTGCGAACTTTGCGCAAAGCTTTGCGCTCTTCGCGGTTAAAACATCTTACAATAACCGCAATAACCGCAAAGATCGC
>JADZFY010000069.1 GCA_020854215.1 Chitinophagaceae bacterium
ATCTGCCGTATCTGTTGTAGATGTGGTACCCATAAAATCATTCAGGTTCAGCTTGTCGGCATGTACCTGCAGGGTGCCTGCAACAGGCTCATCTTTTAACGCATAGCCAATAGCGTTATCAATGGCCCCGCTTGCCGTAATATTCGATTGTAAATACTTTGCTTTTAAACTATTGAGCGTAATATTTTTTGGATTGAATGTAAAAGTGGCGGTGCTGATGCTGACTCCATCGGGATAGTCTTTGCTGGCATATAGCAAATTGGAGAGATCGAGGTTGCCAGACAACTTAATCTTGTCATAAGCCGCTTTATCAATATCCGTTTTATTTCCGGTGAAATTGATGTTAGCCGAAAGCACACCGGATAATTTTGTGCCCGGTTCCAAGCTGGTGAATTGCGCTGCATTAGCAAGGTTGAATTTTCCTTTTGCGCTGCCGGAAAAATCAAGACGCGACGCGGGGTTTTGAAGCAACACATTAAAATCTACCGGATCGTTACCAATTTCTACGTGTGCGGCGGGTATATGAATTACCGTGTGATCTGCCACACCGTCGGGATTGCTGAATTTGATCTGGATATTGCTGTTCCGAACCGGCTGTGGAAAATCGGATGATGAATAATTGAGATTGGTTATATTGATAAACCCGTTAGCACTGAACGGCCCGGGCTTTTGTTGGGTGATCACCGAAACATTTCCTTTTGCGGTAGCATCAGCGTCTATCATACCCGACAGTTTAGTGTCGCCGCTTAACTTAACAAATTGGGTAACCTGTGCCAGGTTGAGTTTGCCTTTTAAACGTGCATCTATATACTGATCCGTAACCGGTTTCTTCAATAATAGGTTAAAATCAAACGGATCGTTACCAAATTCAATATGTCCTTTGGATATATCCACAATGGTATTATCGGTGATGCCATCGGGATTTTCTACCTTCATAGCGATCATAATATTTTGCACGGGCTGGGGCAAATCGGGATATTGAAAAAATCCGTTTTCTACATTCAGGTTAACACTGTAGGCCGGCATTTTAACCGAATTATATTCTCCTTTCACAAACCCGTTAAACAATGCTTTTCCACTGGTTTTTATTTTGGCAAAATCGTTTTGATAAACGGCGGGAACCAACGATAACAGTGTTTTGAATTCTGTCGACGGGGCATTGAATTTGATATCCATGCCATAGGTGGTATCATTAACAAACTGGAAGTAACCATCGGCCGACAATTTCAAATCGTTAAGTGCAATGTCATCTGTTTTGAAACTGTATTTGTCAGTTTTGTTATCCACAGCTATATCGGCGTCAAGCGTGGTTTTTGCATTGATCAGGTAGGGAATGTTGGCATAGGTAAAAGAAACCGATGCTGCGGAAGTATGCGTTGATAGTGTAAACAGATCGGCAGTGAAATCGCCACTGCCTGAATGGTTGAGGTGAAATATTTCACTGCTCATATTTCCCTCCAAATCCGTATAGTGGATATATCCGTCGTTGATACTGTATTTTTTCAATTGAATGTTGAAGCCTGCCCCGGTTTCCGGTGCAGCAACGGTGCCGGTGTCCGGCATTGCGATATCCCAGTTCGCCCTGCCATCTTTGTTTACAATTGCATGTATCCTGGGTTCGTCAATCGTAACAGAAGATATGCGCATCTGATCTCCAAAAAGACTAAACAGGTTTATCGCTACGTCAATTCTTTTTGCGGCGATAAGCGTATCTTTTGCAAATTCATCCTTACCGGTAATGCTCAGCGATTCCAGCCCCACAGCGAGACTGGGAAAATGCCGGAAAAACGAAAGACTGATATCGGTGAACTGAACATTCGCATTCACATTTTTATTAATCTCCGTTTTAGCCAATTCCAGAATCCTGCTCTTAAAGGCAAAAGGCAATACCAACAAAAGGGCGGTCAGGACGATTAGCACAATACCCGTTATTTTTGCGATTCTTTTTAACATAGTGGTTTCCTGTCTTTTTTGAATAGGTAAAGTCCCGAAAATAGGTATTTATATTTCAGGGTGTTTAAAAATTACAAATATGACGCCAGAAAGATATCAACGGCTGCTTCAGGTAGTTCTTAAACGGCAAAATAATCTTGCTGTTGTGTTAGAAAATGTATTTGACCCGCACAACATATCGGCGGTGATGCGCAGTTGCGATGCGGTGGGCATCCAGGATATTTATGTGCTGAACAGCAAAATTCCGCGGCATAAAAAATGGGGAGCCAAAAGCTCTTCCAGTGCGGCCAAATGGCTCAGCATTCATCAATATACGGATGTGGACGCCTGTTTCGGTGCGCTGCGAAAAAACTATGAAAGAATATTAACTACCCATTTAAGCAGCGATGCGGTCGAAATCTATGATGTTGATTTTACACAATCTCTTGCGTTGGTTTTTGGTAATGAACACGAAGGAGTCAGCGCTGAAATCAGGGCGCTGGCCGATGGGAATTTTATTATTCCCCAGATGGGCATCATTAAATCCTTAAATATTTCGGTGGCCTGTGCGGTAACGATATATGAAGCCTATCGTCAAAAAAAGGCTGCGGGGCACTATGATCTTCAAGGCTTACCTGAAGCGAAGTTTAATCAGATACTGCAGGAGTGGGGTATAACAACACGCAATGACGGGGAGCATCGCTGATAGGATCGTTTAGGAAAAGATAAAATGGAATGAAATAAAAAAAGCAACAGAAAATGGAAAAAAGTCAAGGTTATGAGGGGTTTGTTTAATCAACTGCGAAAAATCGAGATACCATTTTCTGTTGCCGTGTATGCAATGCTTTTGTCGGACGGTTAAAATACATTGCGGGTTTTCATAAGGGTGTTGGACCTGGTGTTTTTTAAATCAGCCTGGTTTTCTATAGGATAAGTTAGACGGGTTTTCTGGATACAGGATTTTTTGGATTATTGGATTCGGATTATTGGATTCGGATACTGGATATGGATCATTGGATTTGTTACACAAAGAAACTACTCAGTAGCTCATTAAAAAATAGTGTGGGTTACGATTGATCAGTCATTCCCTCACTACACCAGCGGATAAATACGATCGCAAAACACTAAGGTGATACCATTAGCCGGGGTTATACCCGATAAAACGATGTATAAACGACTATCTTTCAGG
>JADZFY010000070.1 GCA_020854215.1 Chitinophagaceae bacterium
ATCAAAACCCCTGTTGCCGTATTATGGTCAGGTGGGCTATACTATCATTTTCTGAAACCTGCCAGTTGATTTAGGCAGTAATGATATCTATTGGTCATCGTTTGGTTTTGCTTTGCCGGACTATCTGCGTAAGATGATGGCTGCTACCTGTACTTGTGGAGGTCTGAGTCTATGACGTTTTTATCCGCCTGTTAGCAATGAGGAAGCAGCACCACAATGAAGTTGAATCCACAGAAGTAAAACAGCGCTATCAGGGCTTCTTCCCGAAAACGGGCAGTGATCCCTGCCCGTCCGGCAGGCGGGGTTTTCGGGAAGCTTTTTGCTTGCTTTTTTTGCCCGCATTGGTATTCCGCCGCCCTGCCGTTGTCATACCTGCGGCAGATAAATTTTGTATGCAGCGCAGGTGATGTGAGGAGCGTACCAACAACAAAAACAAATTTCAAAAAATCCCTTCTTAGGTGTTGTTGGTGAATCTGATGCACACGAACCTACACGCAACACCAACAACGGCGTAAAATGGGAACACCAACAAAGGCAAAAAATCTCCCCGAAATAAACCGGCATCAGCTACGTTATAATAAACCTATGCTAAAATGGACCATTGTATTCATCCTGTTCGCTATGGGGTCCGAGGCTCAGGTATTGGCCGACTTTTCCCTGACTACCGGTCGTAACTATGTCTCCTTCGGGCAATACGCCAAATTTGGTGGTCAGTTTTTCTATAAGCATAAGGGTTGGAATTTCTCTGCGGGTGCCGGCGTCGTTTTCTCACAGGAAAGGGAAAAGAAATTAGATGCCCTTCGGTTGTCCGTTTCCAAAGATTTTACAATAAAAGAACTTCTTTTTAACACTCAACTCTTCTATCAGAGGTCTCCGTTTTCTGCCCGGTTGTACGACCAGGCTGCCGGTGTTTTGTTTAATCATAATCGCAGACAATGGCATTTCTATTTGGGCGCCAATACCCGTGTTTTTAGCCTCACAAATAAATACAAAGCGGGTACAGGTTATGAAGAAAATGCGCTTTGGGAACCGGTCAATGTGATGTATAGGTTAACCTGGCACAAACCCGTTGGAAAAAAGCTGGAGATCAACACTTCCGTAACCAATTTCGATCAGTTTCTCATCGAGCAGGAAACCAATCCTTTTCTAATGACAGATTTTCGATACCGGGTTTCGGAAAAATCAAAGATCTATTTTGACGCAATCTATCAGCAGGCCGGATTCTTTAATATAAGGGTTAATTACTTTGGGTATTACCTGAGAGCCGGGTATACCGTGGATATAGGCGGAACTTCCGGCAATAGTGTTAAGCTCAAAGCCATTGAATGGTAAAAACATTTTTAGTCCATCATGATGATCATCCGCGTGCCTTTCTCGAAATGCCTCGTCCTGGTTTTAACATCAGTTGCTTTATTATTTTCTTCCTGTCTAAAGGAGGCAGATTTTTCAGGTCTTGTTCACTCAACGGATCCTGTTGAAGAAAGATTTAAGTCTTCCATGGAATGGAATGCACTGCATCCTTTCAGGAATCTTGTAGTAGGCGGGGAAGCATATAAATTGCTGATCACCGGTGACGTACATGTCGGGAGCTCAGAAACCATCAATAACTATTTAAAATTTATAGATAGAGGGGAACAGGAAGACATCAGCGCACTGGTTTTTGTGGGAGACGTTTCTACCGGTAGAGAAAAAGATCAGGAAACTTTTAAAGACCATTTACCCGATCCCGTAGTGAAGCCGAGCTTTGTAATGGCAGGTAATCACGAGTTGTATTTTGATGGCTGGAAATATTTTTACCGTTTGTTTGGTTCATCTACCTATTATTTTACGGTTAAAACACCTTCGGCAAAAGACCTCTATATCTGTCTCGATTCAGGAAGCGGCACGGTGGGAAAAAGTCAGTTGAGCTGGTTGAAGAACCTACTGGAGAGCCAGCGGAACCTGTACCACAGATGCGTTATTTTTACCCATAGTAATTTTTTCCGGGAGCATCATACCGCTTCCACAAGTCCACTTGTAGAGGAACTGCTGGTTTTAATGGATCTGTTCGAAAAACATAAAGTAAATATGGTGATCACCGCTCATGATCATAAACGTGCCATAGACCGGCTGGGAAACGTAACCTATATTATTTTAGACGCCCTCCGGGATGACGCCAAAAATGCAACCTGGCTGGTTTTGCAAAGGGAAGCAGGGGCAGAACCTAAGGAGGGATCACATGGGTATTCCCTTACTTTTGTGAAGCCTTAATTCAGGCATTATTTTATCTCCCTATACGTCTTGCCTCAGTAAAGTGCGGGTATTCTGATACTGCGGGGCGATGCGGATAGCGCTAACTACAGCTCTGCTCAAACCAGATATGACAGTAGAAGTAAAAACCGAAGATAAGCCTTATTCGCCGCCATGGATGGTGTTCGTGTGCAGGTATGACCGAGTCATCAATAACAATCAGACCGAACAAAACTTTTGGAGTAATCGGTATTTATGAGTACAGAGGGCAAATCTGCACCAGCGTAAACAACGGCATTAATTTTCATACATAAGAATGCCAACGAAGCATCAGAAGCTGATACTGGCTCTTAAAAATCCGTTTTGGCATTTATGGGTATAAATATGGGTAACCCCATATTGCAGAAGTGTTTTCCGCAATGAAAAATAATTGGTTGTCAGAGCTAAAATAAAGAAGGAATGCTATGCCAGTTATTTTATTTTGTTCGTATAAAATATAACAAGCGACGATTATTTATTACTTTATTTGGATTCCGGAAAATTCAAATCGGAGAAATAAATCCTACATATTTGCGAATTATCTGAGCATACTGGAAAAAGGATTTATAGGTTAATCAATAAGAATGCCCCTGAAGCGCACCCTAAAAATTCCATTGATGTTAAGCGTATTGATGCAGTACCTTTAAAATCAAATCTTACGCGTATGAAATTTGCTATAAGTTGCTTTTTCTTTTTATTCTGTGTTGCAAATTTTCAGGCACAAACTACGCAAAAGCCTCCCTTACACGGTAAACACTGGATGGCCGTTACAGGTAAACCGTTAGCTGCCACGGCGGGAGCAGCCATATTTCAGCGGGGCGGCAATGCGGTAGACGCTGCCTGTGCCATGTTGGCTGCCACCTGCACTATGTGGGACGTATTGAGCTGGGGAGGGGAAACACAGGCGCTGATTTACAATCCCAAAACAGGAAAAGTAATCGGTATAAATGCATTAGGCGTAGCGCCATCGGGAGCAACGCCTGAATTCTTTAAAAGTAAAGGATTGGATTTTCCACCTGAATATGGGCCTTTAGCTGCGGTTACTCCCGGTACACCAGGCGGATTGTGTACGATGCTTGCGGAATATGGTACAATGAGTTTGAAGGAAGTGCTGGAACCCGCTATGGAAATGGCGGCAGGTTATCCCATGGAAGCACAAACTGCTAATAGTATTGAAAGAGTCAAAGAGCGCATTAAACAGTGGCCTTATTCAAAGAAAATTTTTCTGCCCCATTCCGGTGAAAAACGTGAAGCACCGGAAGCGGGCGAGGTATTTGTGCAAAAAGATTTGTTACAAACCCTGGAGAAACTGGTGGAAGCAGAACAGCAGGCGCTGAAGAAAAAGAAAAGCCGGAAGGAAGCCATATACGCGGCATATGATCGCTTTTATAAAGGAGATATTGGATCGGAGTTCGCCCGGGGATGCAGGGAGCAGGGCGGGTTAATCACTGCCGAAGACTTGGCCAACTGGTCTGTAAAAATAGAGGAACCCTTAAAAGTAAATTACAAAGGTATTGACGTGTACAAACTCCCGCAGTGGACGCAGGGTCCGGTTATGCTGCAGGCGTTGAATATCCTGGAAAATTTTGACCTGAAAAATATGGGATATAATTCTGCAAACTATATCCATACAATAACGCAGGCGATGCAGCTTTCTTTCGCCGACAGGGATTTTTATTACGGTGATCCTTATTTTCCGCCAGAGGAACCCATAAAAGGATTATTGTCGAAAGATTATGCCAGGCAAAGAGCCCAACTTATCAATTCGGGCTATAATAATCCCTATGCTGCGCCGGGAAATCCCTATGCGTTTGAAAACAATACAAATCCTTATACTAAAATTTTGAACAAAAGAGGATTTATGAGCGACACAACTAAAAATCGTACGCCAGACGGATTTATGCCTGCACACGATGCGCCACCCCATGCAGGGTCGTTTTTCTCGCCCGAAGAAGAGGCATTGTATCACGACAGGCTATGGCGTGGCACTACTTCCATTGAAGC
>JADZFY010000071.1 GCA_020854215.1 Chitinophagaceae bacterium
AACCAGTATAACAATCATAGCGATTCTCACACCTTCACTAATGTGTAATGAGTTAAAAAGCTTCATAATTAATGATTTTAAGATGAAAAAATCAGGACCGGATTATATAAAGCTTTCAAAGGAGGATGGGGATTAACAAATTTGGTGCAGTTCAGGTCGTAATACTGATTGTGCTATCGGCTTGCAAAAATCTGTTTTGCAGAATTTCGATACCCGAAGTTAAGCTATTTCGATGTAAGATTATCACTTTATTGTGTGCTTCCTGCACTCCTGTGGATATAATGTGGCATCACATTTATTTCATATTGATTATCAATAAATTAAAATCAAATTTTTTGTTGTACGTCAAAGAAATTTACCTTTAATCAAGTAAAAAAAATTGGATATTGATCTACGCCGTAGTGGATATTGAAACTACCGGAGGTTTTGCCGCCTCTAATGGCATTACGGAAATTGCCGTTTTTGTTTACGATGGAAGCCAGGTGGTAGACCATTTTGAGACGCTTATCAATCCGTTGCAACCTATCCCCCGGTTTATTCAATCCATGACTGGAATTTCCGATGAAATGGTGATGAACGCACCAACTTTTGATACCGTTGCCGCACAGTTGTTTGCGATGCTTAACGATAAAATATTCGTTGCCCACAATGTAAACTTCGATTATTCCTTTTTAAAACATCAGTTGCACGAGTGTGGTTATAATCTTAACGTCCAAAAACTTTGTACAGTAAGGCTCACCCGAAAAGTCTTCCCCCAACTCCCCTCTTATAGCCTGGGCAATATATGCCGCTCACTGGATATCCCGGTTAAAAACCGTCACCGTGCCGGTGGAGATGCCCGGGCAACGGTACAATTGTTAACCCTTTTGCTGCTCAATAATGCGCAGCCTCATATTGAACAGTTTCTCAAAAAATCATCCGGAGAGCAATATCTGCCTCTGCATTTGCCTAAACATCAAATAGAACAACTCCCGCGAAAACCCGGAGTATATTATTTCCGGAATCAAAAAGGAAAAGTAATATATGTAGGCAAAGCAAAAAATCTTCGGCAACGCGTCAGGAGTCATTTTACCCATAACGGTGCAGGAAAACAAAAGCAGGAATTCATTCGTAACGTACATGATATCAGTTACCAACTTTGCGGTACTGAACTGATGGCTGCTGTACTCGAGGAAACAGAAATCAAAAGACTTTGGCCGGTTTACAATACCAACCGAAAACAGGTTAGTGTACAATATGGCCTTTACGTTTTTGAAGACCAGTTGGGCTATGTGCGGCTGGCTATTGAAAGAAAACGGAAGCACCTGTATCCCTTACACACATTTGGTGTGTTATGGGAGGGTTATCGTTTGTTGTGGAATATGATAGAACGCCACCAACTATCCCCTAAGTTGTGTTTTGTTGAAGAAACAACCGGAAACCAATATTTGGAAGAACACTTTGACAAACCCGAAGTGTACAACCGGAGAGTAATAAAGGCACTGCAGTCTCTGCAGGATGAATTACCCAGTTTTGCCGTTTTAGGGGATGGGGTAGAAACGGATCAGCGGAGTTGTCTGCTGATTGAAAAAGGGAAATTTTTTGGTATGGGTTATCTCCCGGAAAAAATGAAAATAGACAATATTAAAACATTAAAAAAAAGATTAACGCCGTACCCCGACAATGATTTTATTAGAGGAATGATCTGCCGGTATGCCGAATTGCATCCCCAGAAAAAGGTGTCTTTTATAAACTGACCTGCGATGTTCGCCGGATTTTGTCTGCATTTCGCAAAATGCATTCAACAAACTAAAAACGTTTTTTTGCAATAATTAAACGTAACCAATTTTCCAAGTTTTTGTTTTCGGTTGCGGTCTTTAGCTTCGCGCCCTTATGAACACATTTGCACCACAAATAGCCACAAAATTAAATATACGAACTCAGCAGGCAGAGATTGTACTTAACCTGCTCGCAGAGGGTGCCACTATCCCGTTTATTGCCCGCTACCGCAAAGACAAAACCGGCGCATTGGATGAAGTAGTGATACAGCAAATAGCCGATGAATCCAAAACATTACAGGCTTTTACCGAGCGAAAAGCTTCCATTGAAAAATCAATTCAGGAACAGGGGAAGATGACGGAAGAACTGCAGGAAAAGCTGAACAACGCCACCATCCTGAGTGAGCTCGAAGATATCTACCTTCCCTACAAACCCAAACGCAGAACAAAGGCGCAGGCAGCCAGAGAAAACGGACTGGAACCCTTAGCATTGCTCATTCTGGAACAAAAAGACATCCACCTTGCAGCGGAAGCCGAGAAGCATAGAAATGAAAATATTAAAACTATTGAAGAGGCTTTACAGGGTGCACGGGATATTATTGCCGAACAGATTAATGAAGATGCACAGCTACGCGCAAAGATGAGGAAATTTTTTGAAGACAAAGCGACGTTGCAAAGTAAAGTGGTGGCAGATAAAGAAAAAGAAGGTATTAAATTTAAAGACTACTTTGATTACAACGAACCGGTAATGAAAGTACCTTCTCACCGTGCCTTAGCCGTACTTCGCGGCTTTGTGGAAGGTATATTGCGTATTGCCATTGCGCCTGAGGAAGAACAGGCGGTTGAAGAAATTGAAGCAGTGTACGCAAAAGGCATAAGTGAATGCAGCGCCCAGGTAAGAAAAGCGGCCAGAGATTCTTACCGCAGGCTCCTGCAGCCTGCGCTGGAAACAGAATTCAGAACCTTACTCAAGCAAAACGCCGATGAGGAAGCCATCAATGTATTTGCCGAGAACCTGAAACAGTTGTTGTTAAGTTCCCCGTTAGGAGAAAAAAAAGTACTCGCCATAGACCCCGGATACCGAACGGGGTGTAAAGTGGTCTGTCTGGACGAAAAGGGAGAACTGAAAAAGAACGATCTGATATATATTCACGAACCAGGAAAGCTTAATCAAGCGGAACATACCATCCGCGAACTGGTGAACGAATTTGCAATTGAGGCCTTTGCTATTGGCGACGGTACTGCCGGACGGGAAACAGAGCAGTTTATAAAGAAATTAAATCTTGGACTTCCGGTCTTTTTGGTAAATGAAGACGGCGCTTCCATTTATTCTGCTTCTGAAACCGGAAGAGAAGAATTTCCCGATCGTGACATTACTGTACGCGGTGCCGTTAGTATCGGTAGGCGCCTGATGGACCCATTGGCAGAACTGGTTAAAATTGATCCCAAGAGTATTGGTGTTGGACAATACCAGCACGATGTGAACCAATTCAGATTAAAGGAAAAACTGGATCAAACGGTGGTAAGTTGCGTAAACCAGGTAGGTGTAAACCTTAATACGGCGAGCAAACATCTTTTAGCGTATGTGAGCGGTATTGGCAGCACACTGGCTGAAAATATCATCAGGTATCGCAATGACAACGGCGGATTTACCAATCGCAGTCAGCTATTAAAAGTGCCGCGGCTCGGAGAAAAGGCATTTGAACAATGTGCAGGTTTTTTACGTATCAAAGAAGGAGAAAATCCGTTAGACGGAAGCGCGGTGCATCCCGAAGCTTATACCCTGGTGAAACAAATGGCTGCCGATAGCCAGGTTGACGTAAAGCATTTAATTGGTAACGAAGATCTCGTTAAAAAAATCAACCCCAAATCGTATATCAGCGAGCAATTTGGTGTACACACCATTGAAGACATTCTTAAAGAGTTACAAAAACCGGGTCTCGATCCGCGCAGCGAAGTGCAACAGTTTGAATTTGCAGCCATATACAATATAGAAGAAGTGCAAGTGGGTATGGTATTGCCAGGAATAGTTACCAATCTTACCCGCTTTGGCGCTTTTATTGATATTGGCGTAAAACAAGACGGACTGGTACATGTATCAGAGATTGCCCATAAATACATTCAGGACCCGAATGAAGTGCTCAAACTCAATGACAAGGTAATGGTAAAAGTATTGGAAGTGGATCAGATTCGAAAACGAATCGCCTTATCCATCAAACAAACACAGGAAGCTCCACCACGTAAAGAATTTCAAAAACGTAGTGTACGTCCATTCGAAAACAGGGAGAAAAATCCCGACCTGTCCAATGCTTCACTTACGGATGCCCTAAGTGCATTGAAGAAGAAGTTTGGCAGATGAGTATTTAAGGCTTTTGAACCATGAATCGGGTTACAACTTTTCAATATTTCCCAACATCTTCCGCAATACCTGATGAAAATCTTTCTTAGCCGGAGGGTCTCCCAAAAACATTTCATCTATTTCTGCATGATTGAATTTCAGCATTTCGTGGATGAGTTGTTTACTTTTTACGATGAAATCTTTTTCATCCTCACATTCGTAGCTGAGCAAACCGAATTGGAGTGTCAGATCATGATTGAATTTTTCGGCTTCAACCATGATCGCCCGGAAAGTTTTCTGTGATAAATCGTCTGTGTCTATTGGCATGTTTACTTTATATTTTTATTGGATCTTCTAATATAGTGTACCCCACGTCAACGTTTAAAAAAATACAGATACCCATCCTCCGCCCCTATCAATAATTCCGTATTGTTACTGCCCCAGTTTACTATATCGTGAGAAAGTTCTCCATACTGATCAATTACCTCCCCCAATTTGAATCTACCCAGAATCAATATCCTGGGCTGATTG
>JADZFY010000072.1 GCA_020854215.1 Chitinophagaceae bacterium
AAACAGGCAATAACGCAGGCAAAACTTCAACTACCGAAAAATACCGGCGTTTTTCTGGGCAGCACATTAGGGGAAAGTTTAGCGTATGAAAAGGCCGCCGAAGGCGCAGACATCAATCCGGAAGAATACAATACATTTTCACTGGCTCAGTCAATTGCCCGAACCTATCAACTTAACGGGCCCATACAGGCGCTATCAACAGCATGCACTGCAGGCAACTATGCAGTTGGTGCTGCTCTGTCTTCTTTAGGACGAGGAGATATTGATGTTGCTATCGCCGGAGGTACGGAACCGTTCTCCAGGATAGCGATGGTGGGCTTTACACGATCAAGAGCGATGGCTACGGATGGGTGCAAACCATTTGATGCACATCGTACAGGTATGGTGTTGGGCGAGGGAGCAGCTATTTTTATATTAGAACGATTAGAAGACGCGATAAAACGCGATGTGACACCGCTGGCAACGGTATTTGCATTGGGTTTGAGTTGCGATGCTTATCATCCCACGTCTCCGCATCCTGACGGCAGAGGACTGGCGCAAGCCATAATAAACACATTTCAACAAGCCAATATTCGGGCAGATGATATTGACTGGGTGAATATACACGGTAGCGGAACCAGAGTGTCTGACGCAGCAGAAGCAATGGCCCTAAAAAATATTTTTAAAAATAAGATGCCCTTGCTGAGCGGAAGTAAAGGAGCAATCGGACATGCGCTCGGAGCAGCTTCTGCCATTGAATTAGCGATTTGTGTGAAAGGTATATCCACACAAACCGTTCCCCCCACCCCGGGACATACTGTGCCTGACGAGGAAATTGGGCTGGATTGTACAACCCACCCTGTTCATAAAAAAATAAACTGGGTAATCAATAATGCGTCCGCATTCGGTGGGCTTAATGCATCATTATTGATTGGCCCCGGTTAGGGGAGTCGGGGTTTACGCATTTGCAATCTGAACTGGAATTTGTTTTCGTGGAGCATTCACATACTCATTGTCCGGAAGACCAATTTTTCCCTCATTCGGTAAGCTTCGCTTATTGCAGGAAGCGGGAAACAATGAGTGCCTTAGTTCATGTATAGTATTAAATTTAGCTGATGATCTGCCACGTGTACATAGGAACCCAACTGGAAAAAGAAGCGATCCCTGCTATTATTTCAACGTTAGAACGTGAATTGGGCAAACCGAAAAATCCGGAGGCAACAGGGCTTTATATCATTTCAAATCACATCGGCACCAATTCATCATTAGCCTTTTGGAAAGACGTCATAAAAAACGGACCATCCTTCGCCAATCCCGAATTATTTCCCTGGACCTTAGCGAACAGCGTAGGCGGATATATAGCCCGGTATTTTGGAATTACCGGCCCCAATTATACCTACACCTGCCCACCGGATGCCGAAGCATATATCAATGAAATAATCAAACAGGCTGAGGAAGACCAGGAAAAATCAGCACTTGATGCAATATGGATCGTTATTGTTCATTAGTGACGATCCGGCAATACCTGCCAGGAGTTGCAATCAACATCAAAGCATCATGATATCCACAAACTCATTCACCGGCAGGCTTATCAGTTTCTTATATTCAAGAGATGCATCCAAAATCGTTTGTTGCTGCTTCACTGAAAATTTTCTCGCAAGGTTTGTTTTATATTTTTCGATCAAAACCGGAATGCCCTCTGCCCGGCGACGCTTGTGGCCGATGGGATATTCAACTACAACCTCGGGCAATACGGTGCCGTCATTCAACTCCATCGTTAATGCATTAGCTATAGAACGCTTTTCAGGATCATGATAATCTTTGGTGAAATTTATATCCTCTTCGGTAATCATTTTATCCCGCAGTGTATCAATACGCGGGTCTTTAGCAATATGATCTTCATAATCAGCAGCAGTTAATCTGCCAAATATCAGGGGTACCGCAATCATATACTGAATGCAATGATCTCTGTCGGCAGGATTATGCAACGGACCCTTTTTATCAATAATGCGGATAGCTGCTTCATGTGTACGAATCCTGATTTTTTTGATATCGTTGGCTGTTTTTCCAAGAGACTGCAATTGCTGATGCAGCGTCATTGCTGCTTCTACTGCTGTTTGGGAATGAAACTCCGCAGGGAAAGATATTTTGAACAAAATATTTTCCATTACATAGGAGGAATAATCTCGTTGAAACTGAAAAGCATTCCCTTTAAACAATACGTCATAAAAACCCCATGTTTTTGCTGTGAGTACAGACGGGTACCCCATTTCACCCGTTTTTGCAATGAGGGCGAGTCGCACCCCCCGGGATGTGGCATCGCCGGCAGCCCACGACTTTCGACTACCTGTATTAGGCGAATGACGGTAGGTGCGCAGGGAATGACCATCTACGAACGCAAGGGAAATTGCATTGATCAATTCGTCCCGGGTTAGCCCTATAAGCTTACCCACCACTGCGGTAGAAGCCAGTTTTACGAGCAGCACATGATCAAGTCCCACCCTGTTAAACGAATTTTCCAACGCCATCACTCCCTGGATTTCGTGCGCCCTGATCATCGCGTCCAGCACCGCTTTCATCGTAAACGGGGGCTTTCCATTGGCGATCGCTGTTCGCGACAACCAGTCGGCGGTTGCCAATATGCCCCCAAGGTTATCCGAAGGATGGCCCCATTCGGCAGCCAGCCACGTATCATTAAAATCGAGCCACCGGATGATAGCGCCAATATTAAAAGCTGCCTGAACCGGATCCAGCTGGAAGGATGTGCCGGGCACTTTTGCTCCGTTGGGAACAACTGTTCCGGGCACAACAGGACCTAATAATTTAGTACACGCAGGATATGTGAGTGCTTCCAGTCCGCAACCGAGGGTGTCGAGCAGGCAATAATGCGCGGTCTGCCATGCCAGTTCATCTTTAATATCATAGTTTAACACATAGTCTGCGATGTCAGCGATTACTTTATCAACCGGAGGGCGTTCGTTGGAAATAGCGGCCATATATTTATTTGAGATTTTAGATTTGAAATGAGCGGCTGAATCAAAAGTCCTTTATGGTTTTCAAATATTACCGCGAAAGGATGAACTTTCATTAGGAGCAACACTACGTTTTATCTTTTTTCTATTGGGACAAAAGCGCTGTTCTCCGGACCAACATAATTTGCACTGGGACGAATGATCTTACCATCCTGTCGCTGTTCAATGATGTGCGCACTCCAACCGGTAACCCTGGAAACAACAAACAGCGGTGTGAAAAATAATGTGGGCACACCCATCAGATGATAGGATACTGCCGAAAACCAATCAAGATTAGGAAACATCTTCTTTTCATTCCACATCAGGGTCTCCAGCCGTTCTGCTATATTAAATAATTGCATGTCTCCCGCTTCCTCCGATAATTGACGTGCCACCTTTTTGATTATTTGATTCCTGGGGTCAGACACCGTATAAACAGGATGACCGAAGCCAATAATCACTTCTTTTTTCTCTAATCTTGCTTTAATATCTGTTTCCGCTGCTTCCGGTGATGCATACCTGCTTTGAATATCGAAGGCTATTTCATTGGCTCCACCATGTTTTGGGCCGCGTAATGCCCCTATAGCGCCAGTGATTGCCGAATACATATCCGACCCTGTTCCTGCTATCACCCTGCCTGTAAAAGTGGAGGCATTAAACTCGTGCTCAGCATATAAGTTCAATGAAGTTGCCATCGCCTTTTGCCAGGATGCTTTTGATTTTTTTCCATGCAATAAATGCAGAAAATGAGCGCCAATGGTTTCATCATCCGTTTCCACTTCAATACGGCGGCCATGATGGGAGAAGTGATACCAATATAATAAAGCGGAACTCAGGGTGGCTAACAACTTATCGGCGATATCCTTTGCCCCTGCAATATTATGATCGTCTTTTTCAGGACTAACCGTTCCTAACACTGAGGTATAGGTGCGCAAAACATCCATGGGATGTGCAGCGGCAGGAATATGCTCAAGCACCTGCTTCACTGCTGCCGGCAGACCACGCAGCGAAACCAGCTTTAACCGGTAAGCAGCTAACTGCGCAACTGTTGGCAGTTTTTCATGAATCAACAGAAAAGCCACTTCTTCAAAAGACGCCCCTTCTGCAAGGTCAAGAATATCATAACCCCGGTAGTGAAGATCGTTTCCACTCCTGCCCACGGTGCAGAGGGCGGTATTTCCGGCTGCAACACCCGAAAGCGCTACACTCTTTTTGGGTTTAAATCCTTGTATTGAATGATCTGCCATGATACTTATTTGTTTTTGGAAAAAAGTGCATCCAATTTTTGCTCATACGCAAAATACCCGATGCTTTCGTATAATTCTTTGCGGGTCTGCATCCGTTCAATCATGTTTTTTTGCGTTCCCTGTGTGCGGATACTGTGGAATACTTCCTGTGCTGCTTTGTTCGCCGCTCTGAATGCACTTAACGGGTATAAAATTATATTTACGCCGGCGTTCTTTAATTCTTCAACGCTCCACAAAGGAGTCATGCCAAACTCAGTAATATTTGCTAATACCGGCAAACCGGTGGCTTCAGTAAATAACCTGTACTGAGACAAATCGGAAACAGCTTCGGCAAAAATAAAATCAGCGCCGGCATCTGCATAAGCAACCGCTCGTTCCAATGTTTTCTCCATTCCTTCATTTGCTAAAGCATCGGTGCGGGCCCCGATAACAAAATGTTCATCCGTTCGCGCATCTGCGGCCGCCTTAATTCTGTCCGCCATTTCCTCCAGCTTTACGATTTCTTTTCCCGGGCGGTGACCACATCGTTTTGCACCCACCTGGTCTTCGATATGCATGGCACCTGCGCCGGCTTTGATCAGCGACTTCACGGTACGAGCTATATTAAAAGCAGACGGGCCAAAGCCTGTGTCCACATCCACTAACAAAGGGGCACGGGTAACATTTGTTATGCGATAAATATCCGTAAGCACATCTTCCAGCGTAGTAATACCCAGATCGGGAATACCCAACGAACCTGCTGCCACCCCTCCGCCCGATAAATAGATGGCTTTAAAACCTTCCTGCACAGCCAACAGCGCATGGTTGGCATTAATAGTACCTACAATCTGAAGCGGATTTTCTTCCGACATCACTTTTCGGAAAAGTTGTCCGGCAGATATGGTTTGGGACGTTGCCATCGTTTGTACTTTTAAAAATTCCTCTCTGGACAGGGAGCTGTCTTCGATTTTTAAATCTGTATCTGTAAGAATTCCTGCCGCAAAAAAAGGCGGAATCAAGGTGCAAACCTACGGCAAAATGTGACACGAATCTCGCAGCACATTTTGTACTTCAGTAGGTCATGCTTCGGTTTTTCTCATTATCAGATGGTAAAATTTCAAAGACCGGTTGCCGTTCGGCAATAAGGTAAACAGTAGGATGGTTATACCTTTCTAATCGTCAGTTTTATGGTAACAATTATTCCTCCGGTTCATTTAAAAACATGTT
>JADZFY010000073.1 GCA_020854215.1 Chitinophagaceae bacterium
CCGCTGTCGCGCATATACGCCACAATCGTTCCATCTTTTTTCTGGGCGAGTGCCGGTTGGATGGGCCCGCGTCCCACAATGGGAAGGCTCGGATACCAGCTTTCGCCGTCATTGTCGGATATTGCGACGAGTGACATGTTAAAGCCATCAGAATATAAAGGCAGCAGCATTTCGCCTTTGAAGGTGAACAGCGGTTTTATTCTCGTCATCCAGCCTATGCTTCTTTTGCGTGGGTCTTTTGCTGCTTCGATGATCATTTGATCATATTCGGGCGCATATTCGGACCAGCCTCGGTGCAAATCGGGTAATTGTTTGAACTTGTTTTCCGTTTCGCTTGCAAAGTCAGCGCCCGGCTTAAGCAGTATATTGTCCTGCCAGTTCCATACCGGTACTCCGGGATTTAGATAATCGGAGGACGTTTTGACGCGCAGTATGGAATACTCCCAGCGGTTGGCCTGAACGGCGATCCATACGAGGAACAGTTTCCCTTTTTTGTTCAGAAACAACACGGGGTTGCAGTCCGGGAGTCCGGGCGTATCCGCTAACAAAAAAGGTTTGCTCCATTGTTTTTGACCACGCCTCAATCGTGCACCCATTATTTTTACATCGTCTGCGCTTCTTTCACCGCTACCATAAAACCACGCAGCAAGGAAGTCGCCGTTTGGTAACTCCACAAGGGAACTTCCGTGCACATGCTTTTCCTGTAGTGGAAAGAGAAAGGAGGTTTCAATAATTGGGGACTGCGCAAAAATTGAGCAGACGGAAAGGATTAGTGAGAAGGTGATAACAAACTTTTTCATCAAACACGATTAAGGTGTTCATCTAATATTTTGTTGCGAAAACTGTATTACATGAATTGAAAGTTTGCCGCAGGAAAAATTGTATCGCATCATTCAGGAGTATCCGCCTGTTCATTCCAAAGCTGAAGCGTATCTTTTAGCAATGTAATTTCGTCCTGCATATCTTTCATTTTCAAAAGCAGATGCCCAATTGCATCAATACCCTCCAGGTTAATACCCAGGTCGTAATGCAGGCGGATGAATTTTTCCAAAAGCTGCAATTCTGTATGTTGAATGAACTCTTTTTCCTCAACAGAGATAATATTGATCAGCCCATACTCATTCAGCGATTGAATAAACGAAAGCTCTATTTGGTAAGAGGAGCAACAGGCTTCCGGAGTAATCAGGTCTTTTTTATCCAACATGTTTAATGATGTTTTAAGTTAAGATTGAGACAATTCTCTGAATAAAGCCTTTTGCTTTTCAGTAAGGTTAACCGGTGTTTTTATATGCCAGGTGATGATCAGATCACCATATTTGCCTTCTTTTTTATACAAGGGAAACCCTTTTCCTTTCAGTCGTAACTTAGCGCCATTTTGTGTTTCCGGCATCACTTTAACCTTCACCTTGCCGTTCATCGTGTCTATGGTTTTTTCGCCTCCCAATACGGCGGTGTACAGGTCAAGCTCCACATTGGCGTACAAATCATCGCCAAGTCGTTTAAATAACGGATCTTCTGAGATAGAAAATGTGATATACAAATCACCCGACGGGCCTCCATTAACACCCGGTTCGCCATGTCCCTTCAACTTAATGGTTTGCATATTAGCAATACCCGCAGGAACAGTGATGCGGATATTTTTTTCGTTGATCGTGAAAATACGTTGGTGTGTGTTGTACGCTTCCCGCAAACTAATCTGCAGTTCGGCATTATAGTCGTTGCCTCTGAATTTTGTATGACTTCGCCCACTGCGAGAGCTTCTGCCAAACATAGAGGTAAAAAAATCAGAAAAGTCACCTGATGAAAAATCTCCACTAAATGTTTCGTGCCCGCCATAGGCTCCCTGTCCGGCAGAAGCTGCTGTTTGTTGCTGTTGTTTCGCTTTTTCAAAAGCATCCGCGTGCTGCCAGTTTTGTCCGTACTGATCATATTTTTTCCTTTTTTCAGGGTCACTCAGCACTTCGTTTGCTTCATTAATTTGTTGAAACTTCCGGTTGGCCTCCTTGTCGTTTGGATTGAGATCGGGATGATACTGGCGGGCTAATTTCCGGTATGCTTTTTTTATCTGTTCTGTACTGGCGGTTTTCTCCAGTCCGAGTATTTTATAATAATCAATGAATTCCATACAGCAAAGATATTCAGGTTACTCAACGGTTGCGTGTTGGTGCTTCTAATCATCCACTATCCCGGTGTTTCGCAAAACTCAGCAGGCCTTATGCAGCACTTTGTTGGGTTTAAGGGCGTTGCGTTGACTCTGCATATGCTTCTCGTGTATAACGGCCGCAAGGGTTTTGTTGTACACCTTGCTTTCCACCCAGGAAATAATATCGAGATAGGCAAAGGCACGGGTTTCAAAGCGGTTTTTTTCGAGGTGCTTGATTTTATACAGGAACTTCTCCAGTTCAGGTTTTAGCTTGCGCGGCGAAACATGAAATGAACTGCGTAAAAAGCGAAACATCTCCTCTTCTACCACCGTTAGGTTTTTCATTCTGGCCATAAAACGATAAACGGATTTAATCAGCGATTCAATGATTTCATCGTTTCCTAACTCATAGTGTGCCATAAGGTGCATGAGCCGTGCATAACATTGCAAATCGTTTCGTAAATCGAGCGGGCCATTAATAATTCTCTGCAGATAGTCAATTGCATTTTCGTACTGTTCTGCGCCAAAATACAGCGTTGCCATCTTGTAGTTAAAAACCAGTATCCGGTGCCGGTCAACAAACAGCGCATACTCTTTTAGGTTAGTTTCAATTTCCGGAATCAATGCAAGCCCTTCTTTGAAAGTTCCGGTCATCAGGTGCCAGTTCACCCGTGCAAGGTTGATATAGATGGATGTGTGAACACGGAAGTTGTCGTGATGTTTCGCTACCGGGGTTTCCGCAAAAGATTCAAATTGCCGAAGTGTACCCTGAAATTTCCGGTAGTTTCGCAAATCAAAATGTGCGTTGAGTAAATTATGCATGCCTTTAACGAAATGCCCGGTCTCCACGGAAATCATGTACGGACTGGCTTCAAACAAGGCAATCCATTTTTCACTGTAACGGTAATACATTAAAAAATCCTGCCGGATAAAAGCGTACCAGCAATAACTTTGAAACAAGTACAGTTTTTCGTAAAAGCCATTGATGGCATTAATGTCCGGCGGAATATTACTTTTAAAAAATGCCCGAATATCTTTTTCGTCTTCCACATTGCGGGCATGGCCAAACTTAATAAACCAGCGGTACAACAGTAAAGCCAGGTTGGACAGGCGTGTTACCCGGTCAATATGGGTGCTGATTTCCAATGCCTCCTGAGAAAGGCTTTCGGTTCTTTCAAGCGAACTCCGCGTAATATGCAGTGTTTCAATTTTCTTTTCAAGCGAGATAACCTGGGCCAAAAAGTTAAACTTCTGGTTAGTTTTCGCAAGTTCTTTTGCTTTTTCTAATATTCTAAGGCTCTGTATTTTTAAACCCTTGTTGTATAACAGGCGGGCATGATCGAGGTGTTCGCTCAGTTGGAGGTCTGTATTCTCCGTGCTTTTAAGCAAGCGCAGGCTCGAGAGGAGTTGTTTATACAAATGAGTTTTTAAGTTGGCTAATTGTGGTTTGGTAACACCGTTGAGCCGCGTGAGCAATTGCTTTTCATCATACTCATGCTGTTTCTCCAGCGCGTCAAACAGTTGAATGATTTTAAGGTCTTCTTTGCCTGAACTCCGTTTAATATATAGCTTGAAATGACGTTTTTCCGCCTTTTCCAATGACTGTATCAGTTGAAATAAAGCATCCGTAAAGCTGTTGGGCATAATGATAATAATTTCCAAGAATCCAGTCTCACAAAGGGTTCTGGACGTTAACCCCTCCTTTTGACATGATAAAATTACGAACAACTTGGTTTGCAGCGCAATTATTCCCGCCCTACTTTTGTGTCAGCAAAGGAGATAAAAAGAAAGCAAGCAATCGTGACGAAAGAATCAGGCAAGTGTTAGAGGCATCCAAATGAAAGCTGCAAACAGCAATCATTTACAGAACAAGACTTATTAAGAATTTTCATATGGCAAGCAATCGTTAGAGGTCATCTGTGTCTACAGAAGACCTTCTTTTTTTAAATTAAGGTGCCAAATATAAGGGGTTTTTGTTAAAATTTGCTTTCCATTAACCTTTTTTTATAATTCATATTTTTAGCGCTCACAATCAATCCCATCTGGCTACAATAATAATCTGATAATTCCCCGTAGCCCGTACAGAAGCGGTGAACTGCCCGTACTTTTGTTGCTTATGAGCAGAAAAAAGATAACACGACAAATATTGGAGCGGGTGTTGGTGGAGGATTATGCTGCTGAAGGTAAGTCTCTCAGCCGGATAGATGGGAAGGTAGTATTTATTGAGGGAGCGGTTCCGGGTGATATAGTGGACGTTCTGTTGAGTAAAAATAAGAAGGATTGGGCAGAAGGAAAAGCGGTTTACATGCACACTCCGTCGGAAAACAGAACAGAACCGTTTTGTAGTCACTTTGGAGTATGCGGTGGATGCAAGTGGCAAATGCTGCCATATGAAAAACAATTGGAATATAAGCAGAATGAGGTCGAGCAAAATTTACGCAGGTTGGGCAATATCGAGTTGCCACCAGTGATGCCGATATTAGGTTGTGATAAAACCGTTCGTTACCGAAATAAACTGGAATTCACCTTTAGCAATTTCAGATACAAAACCAAAGAAGAAATGCAGAATGAAATTCTGCCGCAGCAAACAACAGGGGAACGACCACCAGACCCGGCACTGGGCTTCCATGTGCCTCGTCTTTTTGATAAGGTCATAGATATCAACACCTGTCATTTGATGGAGGAACCCGTCAACCTGATCAAAAATACACTCCGTGAGTTTGCGCTTCAGCAAGGTTATCCGTTTTATGATATCCGCAGACATACAGGCTGGTTACGCAACCTCATTATCCGTTTGAGCACAACGGGAGAGGTAATGGTTAATATTTGTCTGGCTTATGAGGAGGTGCCGGAGCGGGAAAAGTTACTGACACATTTGCTCAACAGTGTGCCGTCTGTCACGTCTTTGTTTTTTACGATAAATTCCAAGAAGAACGACAGCATTCACGATTTAGAACCTCAACTGTATTATGGAAAAGGATATATAACGGAACGGTTGGAGGATTTTCAGTTTAAAATAAGCCCAAAGTCATTTTTTCAAACCAACACCCAACAAAGCGAAAAGCTGTACCAGGTAACACGTGATTTTGCGGAGCTGACCGGATGCGAAACCGTGTACGACCTGTATTGCGGTACCGGCAGTATTGGAATTTTTGTAAGCAGGCTCGCAAAAAGCGTTGTTGGTGTGGAATTGATACCAGAAGCGATTGCAGATGCAAAAGAAAATGCCCAACTCAATAAAATTGAGCATGCTCATTTCTTTGCCGGAGATGTAATTCAAATATGTGACGATATTTTTTTTGAGCAACATGGTAGGCCGGATGTTATTATCACCGATCCGCCGAGGGCGGGTATGCATGAGAAATTAGTGCGTAAGATTTTAGAAATCGAAGCACGGAAGCTGGTCTACGTCAGTTGTAATTCGGCTACCCAGGCGCGGGATCTACGGTTGCTCAGCGAAAAATACGCCGTAACGCGGGTTCAGCCTGTAGATATGTTTCCTCACACGCATCATATCGAGAATGTTGTTCAATTAAAACTAAAATAATGTTATTGCAGTGGTCAATGTAACCTGTGTTTCGGTGTATAGGCTAATTAATATTTTGATGTGCCGGATCTTTTATTTTAGCCCGAAGGGCTGAACCGTGAATAGCCCCCTGCAATGCAGGGGGTAACAGGTATAAATAGACAAACAACCCGCCACGGCGGGTTGAATCTATGAAAGTCAATGGAAATTGCAGATTCATATTGTGGCCTTTTAAAACCAATGAATTAAACGCCATGAGCTATCGTCAGATTTTTTACCACATCGTTTTTGGCACAAAGCATCGTAAAATGACAATTGCGAAAGAAAATTGCGAGCAGCTTTACAAATACGTTTTGCGGAATTGTAAACAATAATAAGTGCAAACTTTACCGCATTAATGGGGTAGAAGATCACATTCCTATTTTTTCAGACCTTCACCCCTCAGCTTCACTTGCTGATTATATTAAAGACATAAAAGTAGCCAGCAATGGCTGGATGAAAAGCAGTGGTTTATTTCCGGACTTTGAAGGATGGCAGGATAGCTATGGCGCTTTCACCTATTCAATAAAAGAAAAAGATGTCATTATCAATTATATCAAAAACCAAAAGAAGCATCACAAAAAAGAAACATTCTATGATGAGTTCAGAAGGCTGCTTACAGAGAATGGAGTTGACCCGAATCTATCGGGTTAACGAAAAATACCTGCGCTAAGCTAATCAATTCAACCCGCCGCGGCGGGTTGTGTTGTTCATCTATCTTTTACCCTGAGTTACACTCAGGGCTATTCATGCCTGCCTACCGCAGGCATGCCTGCCTGCCGCAGGCACGGTTTAAGCCCTTCGGGCTTTCCCCCAGCACATCAAAATAGTAATTAGCCAAGTAATTGAGCAGTTGTATTACTATCAACTTTTGTGCACATATTCTGCTGATGGTTTTCAAATGCCGTGCCTTCGCAAATATGCCGGACGTTCAGAGCATATATTCTTCTCAATACCGAATCCATTGCGGTGCAAGCGTTTCGCCTTAATGAAAAGAGACATGGGAAACTGGAGGAATACAAGTTATTGGATGCTTCCTTGTTTTTATCCTCCATACAGGAGCATATTCCTTTATCAGCTATTGATGAAGGAATGGCGTTGATTAGATCGCCTGCGTAAAAGCTGCTTGTCCATTTTCTATCTTCATGAAATGCGTTACGCATTCCGGTATCTCTTCTTTATAATGGCTAACATAGAGGAGGGTAGCATCAAACAAGATACAGATTTCGTTAATGATCTGTTTGAACTGCCGTACCTGGCCGGGGTCCAATCCCTGGCAGGGTTCGTCTAAAATCAGCAGTGGCGGATTTTTTACCAGGGCTCTCGCCAATAGTGCCAGCCGCTGTTCGCCGGTGGAGAGTAGTGATAATCGCCTGGACTGTACAGCCTGCAAATTAAAAAGTGCTAACCATTGCCTTATCTGTTGCTGTTGTGCGCTATTCAATGTGCGGAATAATCCAATAGAATCGAATAACCCGGACGCAACAGTTTCAAAGCAGGTTGCCGAATAGTCAAAAAACACATGCATTTCCGGTGAAACATAACCTATCTTTTTTTTGATATCCCAAATGCTTTCGCCGCTACCTCTTCGTTTGTCAAACAGGTATATTTCGTTTGCGTAGGCTTTGGTATTGTCTCCGGTAATTAAACTCAGCAAGGTGGATTTGCCTGCACCATTGGGTCCGGATATACTCCAGCGTTCGCCTCTTTTCACTTCCCAGTTAATGTCTTTTAGTATTAACCTTTCTCCATACTGCACCTGCACGTTAATCATCTTTATGGCATTTTCAAATTTTCTTTCTGCAGGTTTTTCGAATAAGGGCAGAAGCGACAGGTTCATCCGAAAACCCTTCGTATTTGCTGTTGCTTGCAGGTGAAATTCTTTTTTTGAAACGGCTGAAATCAGCTTTCCGTTTTCCAGGGTAGCCACATGCGTAATGCACTGTGGAATTTCGTTAGGCGGAGTAATAAGGATGATTTTTACACCGGCATTGTTCAGCGTATTAATTACTTGCGCAAGTGTGGCTCTGCCCTCGGTGTCCAGTCCCATAAACGGGTTATCTAAAATCAGCAGCTCGGGGTCACTCAGAATGGCCCTGGCAATTTGCAGTCGTTTATTTTCTCCGTTCGACAGTTGGATTAGTGGCTCCTGCATCACATGTTCAATATGTAAAAGTGCGGGCAATGCATTTATGGATATTCCGCAACGAAGTACAGAAGATGTATATGTATTCAGATCCAGTGCCTCGGTAACCGTCAATGCATTTTCAGCGTCAGAAGCATTATAACGCTGCTGATAATAAAAGTCAGTGGTATTGGAAAGATTTTTAAACCGGTGTTGTTGTTCAACCACCACGATATGAGGATGGTAATCAGGAATTCCGTTAAATACAATTTTCCCTGAAAAATACAGCATCCCGGAGAGTGCATGGGCCAGCGTTGTTTTACCGCTACCCGAGGGTCCGGTTATTACCCATTGTTCGTCGTGCAGTATCGTGAGGTCAATGTGATCCAGCAGCTTTTGTTCATTACGCTGTACCGTGAGTTGTTCAATGTGTATAAAAGGAAAAGCCATTGTATTTGCATTATTACAATGGCTCAAGTTATTACTTTGTTGTTAAACGCAATGCACCTGTTCCGTTTCTGCATTGTAACCCTGGCGACCGAAAACTATCGGTGCGATAATTGGATACACAAGTGTTTTTGCCAACGGCTAATCATCATCTTCATAATACGCATCCTCATTACTGTAGTACGATGTTTCCCAGGCTTTCACTGCCTTGTCGTCTAATAACTCGATGATTTCAAAAATCGGATCCGATTTTCGTTTCCACTCCGTGATTTCCGTTTCGCCGTAACGTGCCACAAACAAACAGTGGTCGGTTTCGAGCATTACCTTAATAAGTGTAACAGGTGCCCCTTCTTTCTCTTCAATAAGATAATAGCATTCTTTTTCCAGCAAAGCATACGAATACATAGCGTTCAAATTTAAAGTCTGATCAATGGAGAATTAATGGGCGTACAGAATTTCTAATGAGGTTGTAAGTATGCCAGAAAATAATGGTATTAGAAAAACCGGCAGATCAATTGGTGTTTGAAGTATCACAGGTTTGATAACCGGTTTGCTTGTACAAATGTAAAGGAAATACATCGCAAGATTAACTGAAAAGATGCCTTTGGCATATATTTTATATCGTTGCCAGTTACTATCTGCTTATCAGTAACCGTGTATATGATAAATTTAGTATATACGTTAGAGTCCTTTTAGAAATTTTTCGGGATTGGGGATGAAATGGAGAAAGGATCTAAAATGTTCCGTGTATTTTCTTTTGTCCAGTTTGAAATAATAGGCGCCTTTTTTGGAGCTGTTTTTATCTTTTTCCTTTTGTCTGATTAAAAGCCCGGTGGACAAAATTTTGCGGCTAAAATTCCGATTGTCAAAATTGGTTTCATATACTTCCTCAAACAGGTGTTGGAGTTGCGGAATAGTAAACTTTGCGGGTAAGAGTTCAAACAGCAGTGGGTGTAATGCCGCTTTATACCGCAGGTGCTTTTTTGCTATATTCACCATCCTTTCATGATCAAATATCAGCGGCGGCACCTCTTTCAAATTGAACCATTCTGCATGGTATTCACTGGTCAATTGCTTTTCATACCGCGAAATATCAATGAGGGCGGCATGAACGATGGATATGGTTCGTTCAACCGGATCACGGTTAGTATCTCCAAGCACATGCAGTTGCTCCATAAATACACTTTCCAGACCGGTAAGTTTTTTCAGGATTCGTGCGGAGGCGAGTTCAAGACTCTCATCGGGGCGTACAAAACCTCCCATTAAACTCCATTTTCCTTTTTCCGGTTCAAAGCCTCTTTTTATCAGCAATAGTTTAATATTCCTGCCATCAAAGCCAAAAATGATGCAGTCAATGGCAACGAGCATGCGCGTCTCCCGGGAGTAACGTGATATCATGGGTAATCTAAAATCCGAAATTCAAAATATATCGTGTAAAATCAACTTCGTGTGATATGCCACCCGGTGGCAGGATTCAATATTGTACTGCGGTAAACAGGAAGTCGCGCAATTCCAAATCTCATCATTCACTTCATCCCCATGCACTAATTATTCGATTTTCACAAAACTCCTTTTACATTGCACACGTTCAAATGAACAAAAATCTCAGCAATTCACTTCCCCGATTGAACCGAATGCGTTAGTCGCAAACCATGAAAATAATAATTATTATTATACGAAAAGCCGATTTTTGCCTGTCGGGTTAGCTGATTTAGAAAAAAAATTGAATAAGGTTAGAAAAGGATCCAATAATGCAAGCATTTATTTTTGATTTAAACGGAACAATGGTAGATGATATGGCTTTTCATATAAAGGCATGGTACCATTTGCTCAACGATGAGTTGGGAGCAGGGTTAACTGAAGCCGAAGTAACAAAGCAGATGTATGGAAAGAACAGCGAGGTGATGGGCCGCATTTTCGGAAAGGACCGTTTTTCGGAAGAGGAAGCAGACCGCATTTCGTTGGAAAAAGAGAAAAGATATCAGGAGGCTTATCTCCCTCACTTGAAGTTATTGCCGGGGTTAGCCGATTTTTTAAAAATAGCCCGGCAAAAAAACGTTCCTATGGCGATTGGATCGGCTGCGATACCTTTCAATATCAACTTTGTTTTGGACAACCTGCACCTGCAACCATATTTTTCGGCGATAGTGAGTGCGAGCGATGTAAGTAAAAGCAAGCCCGACCCTGAAACTTTTTTGAAAGCGGCAGCATTACTGCAGGTATCGCCCGCAAACTGTATTGTATTTGAAGATGCCCCAAAAGGGGTGGAAGCGGCTTTACGTGCCGGCATGCAGGCGGTTGCCATCACCACGCTCCATCATGCGGAAGCCTTTTCTTCCTACAGCAACCTCCGGTGTTGTGTAAAAGATTATACGGATCCGAAAATATATTCATTGATGAATTCAATACCCTGAGGAAGCAGATGTGCCGGTATGAGGGAGCAAAAGGATACTTCCACATTTTACGGAGGAGTGTCTCGTATATAAAAAATGTAAATGTCAAAAAAACATTTTTTAATATTTTTTTAGCTTATTTTTGAAACCTGTTAAAAAACAAGGCGGTTTAATTTCTGCAACGGAGAAGACCGGATTGTTTTTTAATGCAACTATTGATTATCCATTTCTTAACTCCAAAACTGTGTTTATATGAATAACTATCTTCAACTATTTGCACCCTAGTCACTCGTATTCGGCAAAGCATTTACAGTTTACAATTTACAAATTGTTACGGTGTTGTGTTTCCTGCCGAACCTGTACAAATTGTTTTTCCATTTCATTTTCGAGTAAAAGTCTATAAACAAAAATCCAAACAATGATGCAACATTTTCTGCTTCAGAAAGTAAGGCATGCATTGGCACTAGGTGTAGCCCTGCTATTCTTTAGTGCCGGCAGCTTTGCACAATCCATTACGGTAAAGGGAAAAGTTACCGACGACAAAGCGGAACCGTTAGCCAATGCCAGTGTGCTGGTTAAAGGCACCACAAACGGTACCACCACCGGAGACAACGGTGAGTTCAGTATTAATGTACCCAACAGCAAAGCGGTACTGGTCATTTCTGCGGTGGGACATCAAACCCAGCAAATAACCATAGGAAACCAAACCAGTATTGACGTAGTATTATTGGTGGGTGAAGCATCTGAACTGGAATCGGTAGTTGTGGTAGGTTATGGCACGCAAAAAAAGGTAACGGTAACCGGTGCCGTGGCACAGGTGAAGGGTTCGGAATTAGCCAAATCGCCTGCGGTGAATCTCTCCAATTCATTGGCCGGACGCCTTCCGGGTATTACCGCAATGAACGGTAGTGGTGAACCCGGCTATGATGGATCCACGATCCGAATACGGGGTACCAACACATTGGGTAATACCTCGGCCTTGATTGTAGTTGATGGAGTGCCGGAGCGTTCTGGCGGTTTAGATCGGATTAACCCGGCTGATATTGAAAGTATGTCGGTATTAAAAGATGCTTCTGCGGCTATTTACGGTGCAAGAGCAGCAAATGGAGTAATCCTGATCACCACCAAACACGGTAAATCAGGTAAGCCACGTTTATCGTACGATTTTAATCAGGGATGGGCGCAACCAACTCGTATTCCGAAAATGTCCGATGCAGTAGAATATGGTACGATCCGCAATGAATCGCAGATTTTTGAAAACGTTCCTGCCGACCAATGGCAGGCTGCATGGCAGGCTTTGACTACTACCGGAACTTATACACGAACCGACAATGGTGCCGAGGTGAAATCTCCCGCTGGTTTTACTCCCGATGACATGCAGAAATATAAAGATGGATCTGATCCCTGGGGGCACCCCAATACCGACTGGTTTGGCGATGCATTAAAAACCTGGTCGCCTCAACAAAAGCATAATGTACAGGTGAATGGCGGTAGTGAAAATGTTAAGTATTTTGCTTCCCTCGGCTATCAAAACCAGGATGGTTATTATAAGAACTCAGCAACGGGGTATAAGCAATACGATTTGCGTTTTAACCTCGATGCAAATATCAACAAGTACATTAAAGCAAGTTTTGGCGTAGATGCAAGAGAAGAGTACCGGTTTTTTCCGACCAAAGGAGCCGGAGCAATCTTTAGGATGCTGATGCGTGGTAAACCCAATGAACCGGAGTTATGGCCAAATGGTTTGCCAGGGCGTGATATTGAAAATGGGGAGAATCCCATTGTTATCACAACTAATGTAACAGGCTATGATCGTGACAAGCGAGACTATTTTCAAACAAATGGAAAGGTGGAGATTGATATTCCTGGTGTGGAAGGGTTAAAGATAACCGGTACCGCCGCACTGGATAAATATATGCTTGATGGTAAGAGGTGGGAAACTCCCTGGTATCTATATTCCTGGGATAGGGTGTCTTATGAAGATGATGGAGTAACACCAAAACTAACTAAAGAGTTGCGCTCAACCTTTACCGATCCCAGGCTTCGCCAAAACAGCGAAACGAGTTTGAATATTCTTTTGGGCGCATTGTTGAATTACGACCGTAGCTTTGGTGATCATACCTTTAATTTTCTTGCAGGTGTAAACCGGGAAACGGTAAAGGGAGAAACCTTCAATGCATTTAGACGATATTTTATTTCTACTGCCGTTGACCAGATGTTTGCAGGGGGCGATGCGGAAAAGAATAATGGTGGTGGAGCTTATCAACGTGCAAGGTTGAGTTATTTTGGTCGCGTGGGGTATAACTTCCAGGAGAAATATATTGCTGAGTTTCTGTGGCGCTACGACGGTTCCTATATGTTCCCTAAACAGGGCCGCTTTGGATTTTTCCCGGGTATCCTTGCAGGCTGGAGAATTTCTGAAGAAAAATTCTTTAAGGATAACATCAGCTTTATCAACAACCTAAAGATCAGAGGCTCTTATGGGCAAATGGGTAACGATCAGGTGTTTTACAACGGCACTTTACAAGAGTATCAGTACCTGGCTACTTATGGTATTGACAATACTTTCGTAATAGATGATCAAGTGGTTAAAGCCATTTACGAAAGACGTGTTCCGAATTTGGATTTTACCTGGGAAGTGGCGAATAACATGAACGTGGGTTTGGATGCAGCACTGTGGAATAACAGGATTAATGTTGAATTCGATTATTTTTACAATAAACGCGATAAAATCGCTATCCAGAAGCAAGGTTCCACACCTGCCAGTTCTGGAATTGCCCCTTTGCTTCCCCCGGTGAATCTCGGCAGGTTAGACAACAAAGGATGGGAGGTTAAAGTAGGATATAACGGACAATCGGGAGATTTTACGTACACTGTTAGTGTTAATGGAGGGTATGCAAAGAACAAGGTTGTGTTTTGGGATGAACCACCAAGTGGCCCCGAATGGCAAAGATCAACCGGACACTCCATCGGCAGTAGCGGGTTCTCATTTTTGGCTTTGCAATACGACGGAGTGTTTAAAGACCAGAAGGAAATTGATGCAAATACTATTGATTATGGGCCTATTGGAGGTACCAACCTCAGACCCGGCGATATGAAGTTCAAGGATGTGGATGGTAATAATAAAATTACTGCCGATGACCGGGTAAGGATGGATAAGAACCGCGACCCTACTTTTACCGGTGGTATAAATATAAATGTAGGTTATAAAAACTTCGATTTGTCCATCCTCTTTCAGGGTGCAACAGGCGGCTTATTATTCTTCGGAACAGAGTCGGGTGATATTGGTAACTATCTACAGTATTCTTATGATCACCGTTGGTCTATCGAAAAGCCCAGCAGCACCGATCCTCGTTTAGCCAACCGCGGCAACACGTATTATGCCGGGGGAACAGGCGGACAGAATACCTACTGGTTAAGAAACAGCAACTACCTGCGTTTAAAGAATATTGAGATCGGCTATAACCTGTCCCCGGAAATTACACAACGTGTAGGTATTAGTAATCTCAGAGTGTATGCCAACGGTCTCAACCTGATTACCTGGGATAAGATGAAAATTTGGGATCCGGAGTCTGTCAGCGGAAGCGGTCAGTATTATCCTCAGGCGCGGTTGTTGAATCTCGGTTTCAGAGTAACCTTTTAAATGACTAATTATGACACGAAGACTGAATAAATTATATTTTTTATTAATTATTACACTCGGACTTTTCTCGTGTAATAAGGATTTTCTGAATACAAAGCCACTGGGTGAGGTTTCTTCTGAAGACGTATGGAAAGACGGAGCATTAACCCAGGCATTCGTAAACAATATTTATAACGGATTGGGTAACGGCGGTTTTGACGAACAGATGCTTGCTTCTCTTTCAGACGAAGCGGTGTTCACCCATACCGGAAGAAGTATTAACACCGTTAATGAAGGGAGCTTAAGTCCGTCCAACACCGGATGGGTAAGTGGAACCTATAGCTGGTCCTCTATGTATAGCCGGATTAGGTCTTGTAATGTTGCACTGGAGAATATTGCAACTGCCACTTTTGATGATCAGGCATTGAAAGACAGGTTAGCCGGAGAAGTCCACTTTTTACGGGCCTACTATTATCACCAACTGGTAAGGTATTATGGAGGGGTTCCTTTGATAGACAAATCATACGGACTCAATGAAGATTATACGATTGCCAGAAATAGTTTTGAAGAGTGTGTGAATTTCATCGTTAAAGAATGTGATGATGCAATTAGTGCACTGGATGGAATTAATATGGCAAAAGGCAGAGCAACGGCCAATGCAGCACGGGCACTGAAATCAAGGATGTTATTGTATGCCGCGAGTGATATGCATGACATTCCAACCTTGCAGTCTAAAACCTCTTTTTTGAGTGGATACGCGTCACCAGAATTGTTGGGTTATACCAGTGGCGACAGAAATGCCCGCTGGCAAGCTGCGAAGGTTGCGGCTAAGGCGGTGATGGATGCCGCAGGTTCCGGCTATAAACTAGATCTCACTGCACCGGTTACACCCGATCAAGGAAGGAATAACTACATGTCAATAGCCATGGGCGGCGGTAGCAAGGCCCCCGGTGTTGATCCGGCTGCTGCATCGGAAATCATCTTTGGGAGATTTTTCGTAGCCGAGAGAGACGAAGGAGGAAGTTACCAGGGATTGTATAATGGACCTAATGGTTATCACAACTGGGCTGGTAATACACCAATTGGACTATTGGTTGATGATTATGAAATGATGGATGGAACGAAGTTTAGCTGGAGTAATTCAGGACAGGCAGCCGCTCCCTATAAAAGCAGGGATCCTCGTTTATATGCGTCCATTCTGTATGACGGTGCCGATTGGAAACCTCGTGACCTGATTTCGGGAAATGTTGACCCGGCAAATCAAATTCAAACCGGTCAGTATGACTTAAAAATCGGTGGAAATCTGGTTAATTTTAATGGGTTAGATACAAGGAGCAGTACCATTGAAGACTGGAATGGCAGTAGAACCGGCTATTACGTTAGAAAGTTCATTGACCCCGATCCTGGTATCGTAGATAACAACACCCGGCAATATCTTCCATGGCCATTCTTCCGTTATACAGAAGCTGTATTCAATTACATTGAAGCATGCATTGAACTGGGTGAAGACGCTGAAGCCAGGGAATGGTTAAATAAAATTCGATTCCGTTCGGGTATGCCTGCTGTTACAGAGTCGGGCGCTGCTTTGAGAGATCGTTACCGAAATGAACGCAGGGTTGAAATGTCATTCGAAGAACAACGCTATCATGATGCTCGCCGGTGGTTGATTGCACCCACGACTCTTGGACGCAAGATTACATTCATCAGTGTGTTGGGTAAATTTAAGCCCGGAAAGGAACTGAATGGCACCTACAAACACGACGAGTCGATTTACAATTATACCTATACACCCATTATTGATGAGAATCATGAAGACCGCACCTGGGTGGATAAGATGTATTTCAGACCCATTAATTTGGATGAAATCAATAAGAATGATAAACTTGTTCAAAACCCCGGTTACGAATAATAGTTTATTTTGAATTTCAAATTTTTTACCTTTAAATCTATGCTGGCCACAAGCTGGCATAGATTTTTTTATGCTGTTTCATTACCCCAAAATCTCACACCGTGCTTCGATTTAATTTTTTGCTGTTCATAGGATATCTGGCCTTAAACCTTAGCAGTTGTACATCGTCAACCAGCGAAAAGAAGGAGGGAAAGCCTAATACAGATCCACTTTTTGTTTTACTTCCGTCCGAACAAACCCATATTGATTTTAATAATAAGCTGGAAGAAAGCCTCAACCTCAATGTATTGATGTATGAATACCTGTACAATGGCGGCGGTATTGCCGTGGGCGACGTGAATGGTGATGGCTTGCAGGATATTTATTTTTCTGGAAATACAGTAGAGAATAAACTGTACCTCAACAAAGGAAATATGCAGTTTGAGGATATTACGACAAAAGCAGGCGTTGGCGGCAGACCGGGGCCATGGAAGACCGGCGTAACCATGGCAGATGTTAACGGAGACGGACTATTAGATATTTATGCCTGTTATTCTGGCAAGTTGCAGGCGCCAAAACGGATAAACCAGTTATTTATTAATAAGGGAAAGTCAGCAGATGGCACGCCGGTGTTTACTGACCAGGCGGAGCAATATGGTTTGGCAGATTCTTCCTATAGTACCCAGGGATATTTTTTCGACTATGACCGCGATGGTGACCTGGATATGTTATTGCTTAATCATAACCCTTCTTCTCTTCCGGTACTGGACGAAGCAAGTACGGCCGATATTTTGAAACAAACAGATGCGGAAATCGGTATAAAACTGTTCAGAAACGATAAAAACATATTTAAGAATGTAACCGCAGCATCCAAAATAAACAGCTCGGCTTTAACCTATGGACTGGGCGCCGGTATTGCTGATATTAACGGCGACGGCTGGACGGATATCTACATTTGTAACGACTATTCAGTACCCGACTATCTTTACATCAATAATAAAGATGGAAGTTTTACCGATGTAAAACAAACTGCAATGGGGCATACCACCCATTTTGGCATGGGCAACGATGTAAGCGATATTAATAACGACGCCTATCCGGATATCCTCTCTTTAGATATGTTGCCTGAGGATAATCATCGTCAAAAGATGCTGGTGTCTCCCGACAATTATGAAAAATTTGATCTCATGCTGCGCAGTGGTTTCTATTACCAGTACATGCGCAATATGCTTCAGTTAAATAATGGGAATGGTACTTTTAGTGAGATGGGGCAGTTGGCGGGAATTTCTAATACCGACTGGAGCTGGGCACCTCTTGTTGCTGATTTTGATAATGATGGCTGGAAAGACTTGTTTGTTACCAATGGCTATTTGAGAGATTATACCGATTTGGATTTTGTAAAGTATATGAACGATTATATCCAGCACAACAGTGCGGACATCAGACGACAGAATGTGCTGGACCTGGTGCATCAGATGCCCTCCTCTAATATGGTGAATTACGTTTTTCGCAATAACGGGGACCTTACTTTCAGTAATATGAACTTCGATTGGGGATTTAATCTTCCGTCAAACAGTAACGGTGGAGTATACGCGGATTTGGATAATGATGGTGCATTGGATCTGGTGGTAAACAATGTAAATGCTTCCGCGTTTGTGTATCACAATCAAACTTCGAAAAAACTGAAACATCATTTTTTGCAGGTGAAGTTGTCGGGTGCCGGTGGAAATACGATGGGTATTGGAGCTAAAGTAACCGTGTACTACAATGGAAATTTGCAATATGCCGAACAGATGCCGGCGCGGGGTTACCAGTCATCGGTTTCACCGGTGTTGCAGTTTGGTTTGGGTAGTATAGCCGCTGCCGACTCGGTTAAAGTGGTATGGCACAGCGGCAAACAACAGGTGATTCCTAATGTAAAAGCAGACCGGCAGATTACGCTTAAAGAACAGGATGCATCACCTGGCTCGCATTTGCCTTCAAAAGAAAGGACACTTTTTGAGGAGGTAAAATCTCCTTTTGCTTATGCCCATGCCCAGCTTTCCATTAATGATTTTAAACGCCAGCCGTTGATGGTTAATCCAATGTCGTTCTTCGGTCCCTGTATGGCTAAAAGTGATATTAACGGCGACGGGCTGGAAGATGTTTATGCCGGTGGCGCTACCGGGCAGTCGGGCAGTTTATATATCCAACAGAAAAGCGGGCAATTTGTATTAACGAAACAACCTGCTTTTGATGCGGATAAAGTAAGTGAAGACGCTGATGCTGCATTCTTTGATGCCAATGGCGATGGATTTACAGATTTGTATGTGGCCAGTGGAGGCTATCACAATTTTTCGCCGGGGGATACACGGCTGCAGGACAGATTGTATTTCAATGATGGGAAAGGAAACTTCCGCAAAACAGAGGGCGCATTACCTCCATTGTATTTCGCAAAGAGTTGTGTGCGCATTGCAGATATTAACGGAGACGGCCACCCCGATGCCTTCGTTGGAGGAAGAGTCATTCCCGGACGCTATCCCGAAACTCCGGAAAGTTTTATCCTGATAAACGACGGGAAAGGAAACTTCTCCAACCAAACTGAAAACGTTGCTCCTACTTTACAACACGCGGGTATGGTAACGGATGCAACATGGACGGATTTGGATAATGATGGCAAAAAGGAACTACTGGTTACCGGTGAATGGATGCCTGTAATGGTCTTAAAGAATAATGGAGGAAAGCTGGAGGACGCAACCGGGAGGTATTTTGAAAAGCCATATTATGGCTGGTGGAATAAATTATTGGTAGCGGATTTGAACGGAGATGGAAAACCGGATTTGATTGCAGGCAACCAGGGATTGAATACACAATGCAGGGTAAATGAAAAAGAACCCGCGGAAATGTATTATAAAGATTTTGACGACAACGGATCGGTGGATCCGATACTTTGTTTTTACATCC
>JADZFY010000074.1 GCA_020854215.1 Chitinophagaceae bacterium
AAGCTGATAATAGCATTTAACATGGTAAAAAAATAAACGGTGAATAATACAAACTATCTGTTCTATATTATACCGGAAGAACGGGGAGGCTGAAATACTGAAATAGCTGCAAACTGAGGTTTATTGGTTTCATTGAAATGATGAAATCTGATGGCGGGTGCCGTTACTGGAAAATTTACACTTAATGGAACCGGTTCATAAACATAAACGGTAGTAATTTGGAGGGAACAATCCACACTGCGAAAAGGCAACTGCTGATCCTGTTTAAAATCGTCTGTGACGGTAAGTGGACTACCGTAGTGTAATTTGATGAATGAAGCCAAATTCATACCCGGTTCCTTCGATTGATGTTGTTGAAAATGCTTCAATAAATAGGGAACACGCAATAATTGGCGGCATTCAGTAAAAGCCAACAAATGCAGGGTGAGAAATAAAATGCCGGTGAGCTGTTTCACGGGTGCAAGATACAAAACGAACTAATCTTTTATTCAGGATACAGTCGGAAAGGAGTTAAATTGTTTGGCTTAATGTGAGATTTCCCTATAACTGCTGATCTTTTTCAAAATCAAACACCGGACCTGCAGGATTTTTGGGATCATCTCCGTATTTATTAACAAAACGATCTCCATCCGTAAAAAACCAAACAAGCAAAATAATGGGGCCAACCAAAGGGATTAATCCAATTAAATAATACCACCCGCTCTTGTTCAAATCATGCAATCTCCGCACCGCTACAGCAATGGACGGTACAAGTAAACCCAATGATAGTAGCAAATATAAACCAATACCCGCTACAGTTAATACCATAGACTGGCTAAATGCGCCAACGATTCCTATAAAATAAAATGCAATCAGCATCAGAAAGCTACCCAAAGAAAAAAACCAATATTCCGCTCTTCTGGCCCTGCCATTAAAATTAGCGTAGTTTTCAATTACTACTTTTTTCCACCAGCCGATCATACTGAGGTTTGTGTTTGGTTGTTCCATATCTAAGTTTTTTACTAAACAAATAATAACCGGGAAAAAGACGAAACTCCTGCTCATCGGATACATACCGGGTTTGGTCAAACGAATATAACATCAACTTTAGTATAATCCCTGATTCTGGCATAAACAAAACGCATTCCACTATTCTGCTGTCCGGTTATAAATGAAATATGGCTATATTTAAGGCTCATTTCTAAACCCATAATCAGATATGCATAGAAAAGCATTTATAAAGAATACCCTCCTGAGTGCCGCTGCATTTACCATTGTTCCCCGCCATGTGTTGGGTGGGAGAGGTTATATAGCCCCCAATGATCGTGTAAACCTGGGCTTTATCGGTGTTGGCAAACAGGCAAGGGGATTGTTAAGCGGTATGGCTGCACTCCCCGAAGTGATGACCATTGCTGCCAGCGACGTAGACAAAAAGAAACTGGACCATTTTATCCAGCTCGCAAAAACAGCCAATGCAAAAAAGAATAATACTGATGTAACCGGGTATGGCCTTTACCGGGAGTTATTGAACCGAAAAGATATTGATGCAGTAGTGGTGGCTACGCCAGACCACTGGCATGCACAAATTAGTATTGACGCGGCGAAAGCGGGAAAAGATATCTATTGTGAAAAACCGCTGGCATTAACGATTGCAGAAGGACGGGCCATGGTGGATGCGGTTAGAAAATATAAACGGGTACTCCAAACCGGGAGTATGCAGCGCTCGCAATACAATTTTCGACAGGCAAGTGAACTGGTACGTAACGGGTATATTGGCAATATAAAAGAGATCAACGTATCTGTAGGGGAGCCGGTGAAAGAATGCGATCTGCCGTCGCTGCCTGTTCCCGAATACCTCGATTGGGATATGTGGATTGGACCTTCCATGTACCGGGGATACAACCCGGTATTATCGCCACCCATTGAGGACACTGCATGGGCCTGGTGGCGTGGATACAAAGGATTTGGAGGAGGTTATATTACAGACTGGGGCGCACACATGTTTGATATTGTGCAGTGGGCGTTGGATATGGATGAATCCGGCCCGGAAACATTTACTCCGCCGGCAGCTCCTGAAGTAAAGTCCGGACTATCATTTACCTATGCCAACGGTATTGTGGTGAATCATAAAAGTTGGGGCCCGGGAAATGCGATTCAGTTTATTGGAACAGAAGGTACGATTGAAGTGTCAAGATCGTTTTTACGGTCTAACCCTGCCGCTATCGCAGGATTGAAATTGAAACCATCGGACAAAAAATTATACCACAGTGAAAACCATTATCGCGACTGGCTGGATGCCATAAAAAACAGAACCAAACCTGTAGCGGATGTTGAGATAGGACACCGTACGGCTACCGTGTGTAATGCAGTGAACATCGCTTATGAATTGCAACGACCTTTGAAATGGAATCCGAAAAAAGAAAGATTCGACGATGAGGCAGCCAATCAAATGATTTCACGACCCTATCGAGGTATCTGGAATTTTAAAGATTTTTAAGACGGGCGTGTTAGCAAACAGTGTCGGGTACACTGGAACGCATAACATACACTCACACCTCAAATTCAACATTGAGCACGAAGCCTTTGCCGGGTGCAGTGTCCATATAGATTTTGCCCTGGTACAATTCTACGCGGTTGCGTATATTGCGTAAACCCATGCCCTGGCCCGAATCCATCGCCAGGTCGGTACCTGCACCATCGTCAGTGATCGTGAGTAGTACCCTGTTTCCGCTTTGTTCCAGATGCACCGTAGCGTTTTGTGCCCGGGCGTGTTTTACGATATTATTCAGTTGTTCCTGCACAATGCGGTATAGCATCAGTTTATGCCCATCCATCAGGCGGTCTTCCTGCAAATTTTCAATATCTACGCGGATCGTAATCGGTTGCACTTCTTCAATAGCTTCGGCCATGCTCATCAAGGAGTGTTCCAAGCCTAACTCTGCCAGTAAAGGCGGCGCAAGATTTCTCGACAAATTTCTCAATTCCTGGATGGCTTTGTCAATATACTCATTACTCTTTCTGAGCAAGCCTTCCCGGATTTGTTCATTTACAATAGAATGTTCGATGTACAATTTTACCACACCCAGCAACTGGTTTACATTGTCGTGCAGTTCTTCGGCCAACTTACGTCTTTCACTTTCCTGGGTATCTAACACGGTACGGGCTAACTGGCGCCGGTATATGGTTTCTTTTTCGGCCAATTGTTGCTGGAGATACCGCTGATCCGTAACATCATGCAGAGAAGCGATCAGCCGAAACGCTTTGCCTTCACTATCCCGCATAATGGAAAAACAGTCGGTAATTACTTTATACGTGCCGTCTTTGCATAAAAAACGGTATTCATTATTGATGGTATTTACATGAGGAATATTCAGGGCCCCATCCATTTTATCTATTATTTTCTCCCTGTCTTCCGGATGAATATGCTCTATCCACCAACTGTATCCCCGTTGCAATTCCACATCATCATAACCAAATAATAATTTTACGTTAGAATTATAATACAACTGCCCGGTGATGAGATTCCAATCCCATAAACCCTCCATTGTAGCCATGCTCAATATACTGTAACGCCGAAGATTCTCCTTAAGCTGTTTGTTCTCGGTGTTTCGCTGTGTAATATCTTCCAGCATCATAATGTAATTAATGGCGCCTGAATTATCCCTGGTTTGATTGACCGAAATATTACAAATGAGTTTCTTTCCACTTTTGTTAGAAATAACGGAAATATCTTTCATGTGTTTGAGTTTCCCTTCTTTTAACAGGGTATCCCAATAATCCAGTTCAACGTTATCACCGGCCCTGATGATGAACGTGTAGTACTTTTGCTTTAGCTCTGCAACAGTGTAACCCGTGAGATTGCAGAAATATGGATTGGCATATACAAACTCTCCTTTTTCATCAAGCCGCGCAATACCCATATTGGATTCAGTAATAATTGTTTCCAATTCATTGCGGTTAAATACGAGAGAGTCATATTTTTGAGCTTCACTATTGCGACTTTGGCGACGGAGCAGGAAATAAACAGCAATGGCTGCACCCGCTAAGGCCATAGCTTTTGTTACTTGAAAATACGGGCTGACTTCAATAGGGTTGCCGGAGATTTGTTGCAGGAGATAATCCGTGAAAAAAACCCAAATAAAGGAAATGAGCGCCAAAACAGAAATGACTGATATCGTTGAATACGAACGGCTTTTCATACTTCGGAATTACCGGAAAATACAACGCCCGGTATTGATGATAAATGATTCAAATTAATAACTTATTTTTTGAATTAACGTGAAAATATCTACAGAAATATCTTTAATTAAATAAATGCGCCGATAATGTTTAAGCAATATGAGTTTACGGTTGCCGAAAGGTTTATGCGATATGTAAAAATAGATACGCAATCGGATCCTCAATCCGATTCCTGTCCATCAACAGAAAAGCAAAAAAATCTTTCCCGCCTGTTAGTGCAGGAATTGAAGGATATGGGTATACAGGATGCTGAACTGGATGAACACGGTTATGTTTATGCCACTATTGTATCCAATGTGCCGAAAAAAATTCCTGTTATTTGTTTCTGTGCGCATGTAGATACGGCGCCCGATTGCTCCGGAACCGGCGTGAAGCCAATCTTGCACAGGAATTATGACGGGAAGGACATCGTGTTGCCTGATGATCACCGCCAGGTTATTCGCGTGGATGAACATCCCTACCTGAAAAACAAAATGGGTGAGGATATTATTACGGCATCAGGAACCACATTGCTGGGGGCTGACGATAAGGCCGGCGTTGCAGTAATAATGGATATGGTGAATTTTTTTGCGACTCATTCTGAAGTTAAACACGGAGATATTAGAATATTATTTACTCCGGATGAAGAAATTGGCAGGGGAGTGGATAAAGCGGATTTGAAAAAATTAGGTGCCGATTTTGGCTATACATTAGACGGGGGTGAAAGGGGGCAGTTTGAAGATGAGACTTTTTCCGCAGATAGTTTAGAGATCACTTTTCATGGAGTAAGTGCGCATCCGGGATATGCCAAAGGAAAAATGAAGAATGCGATTAAAGTGGCTGCAGCATTTTTGGAATCGCTACCTGCGGGAGAACTTGCTCCGGAGGTGACGGAAGGAAGAGATGGTTTTGTTCATCCGGTTCGTATCTGTGGTATTGCCGAGGCGGTAAGCGTACAGTTTATACTGCGGGATTTTAATACGGCAAAACTTCCGGAATACGCATCGTTGCTTCAGCAAAAGGCAAAAGACGCTATTCGTGATTTTGAAGGGGTTACTGTTTCAATGGAAACTAAAGTGCAATACCGGAATATGAAGGAGGTTTTAAATCAGCATCCGAAGGTAAGCGAATATGCCATCGAAGCTATTCGCCGGGCCGGTATTTCGCC
>JADZFY010000075.1 GCA_020854215.1 Chitinophagaceae bacterium
AATCAGAGACTACGCCGTTCTATCCCCGCTCTCCCTACGCGGTGGCTAAACTCTACGCTTACTGGATTACGGTAAACTACCGCGAAGCCTATAAAATGTTTGCTACCAATGGTATTTTATTCAACCATGAATCGCCATTGCGGGGTGAGACTTTTGTAACACGCAAGATTACACGCGGCGTGGCAAAAATCGCCCTGGGTATGCAGGATAAGATTTACCTCGGCAATCTGAATGCGCAGCGCGACTGGGGGCATGCCAAAGATTACGTAAACGCTATGTGGCTGATTTTGCAGCAGGATCAACCCGAAGATTTTGTGATTGCCACGGGTATTACAACCCCCGTTCGTGAGTTTGTGCGTATGTCTTTTGCTGAACTGGGTATTGAAATCGCATTCCACGGAAAGGAAGATAAGGAAGTGGGAACGGTGCAATCCTGCAGCAATCCATTATACCAGTTGGAGCAGGGCAAAGAAGTTGTTGCGGTGGATCCTAAGTATTATCGCCCTACCGAAGTGGACCTTTTGATCGGTGATGCTACCAAGGCGCAAACAAAACTCGGCTGGAAGCCCACTTATGATTTGCCTGCATTGGTGAAGGAAATGGTTGCCGCCGATGTGGAACTTTTTAAAAAGGAAAAGCTATTAAAAGACAGCGGTTTTGCGGTGAAGAATCAATATGAATGATTTGAGATTAGAAATCTCAAATTTGAAATTCTTGGACCTACAGTATAAAAAGTACACCGCCGCTCGCCCATTCTTTTGCGGTCGGTACGTGACAACGGATCGTCAGACCGCAAAATGAACAAACTTAAAACCAAATGTTTTGAACAAAAACGATAAAATATACATAGCCGGCCACCGGGGTATGGTAGGCTCGGCAATCGTTAGAAAGTTGAGCCGGGAAGGTTATGGAAATATTGTGGTTCGCAGTTCCGCCGAACTGGATCTGCGTAACCAACAGCAGGTAAATTCTTTTTTTGAACAGGAGAAACCGGACTATGTATTTCTGGCGGCTGCAAAAGTTGGAGGTATTGTGGCCAACAACAGTTACCGGGCAGAGTTTTTGTACGACAACCTCATGATCCAGAGCAATATCATTCATGCGGCATATCAACAACATGTGAAGAAGCTCCTGTTTCTGGGCTCCTCCTGTATTTATCCAAAGTTGGCTCCCCAACCGTTAAAAGAAGAATACCTGCTGACCGGTCTGCTGGAACCCACTAACGAACCTTATGCTATTGCCAAGATAGCCGGAATTAAAATGTGTGATGCCTACCGTAGTCAGTATGGATGCCATTTTATTTCGGCAATGCCTACCAATTTATACGGGCCCAACGACAATTATGATTTGAATAATTCCCATGTGCTTCCCGCACTCATCCGTAAATTTCATGAAGCAAAACTACGGGGAGAGCGCCAGGTAGTACTCTGGGGTTCGGGTAGCCCACGCCGTGAGTTCATGCATGTGGATGACCTGGCTGATGCCTGTTATTTTTTGATGCAGCAGTATGATGAGCCGGGGTTAGTGAACGTAGGCGTAGGGGAAGATATTTCCATCAAAGAACTGGCGCTGATGATCGGAAAAATTGTAGGCTTTGAAGGAGAGATGCAGCACGACCTCTCCAAACCCGATGGTACCCCACGCAAATTGATGGACGTAAGCCGCCTGCATGCCATGGGGTGGAAGGCAAAGATTGGTTTGAGGGAAGGAATATCGGAAGTGTACAGGGAATTTGAAAAATTGAAAATGTGAGAATGTGGGAACCTGCCTGCCGGCAGGCAGGTATGAAAAAATGTGAGGATGTGAAAATGCGAAGAGTGAAATATTAAAAGAGAATAATAAATCACTATTACTTCCTAAATGAAAAATGAAAAATGAAAAAAGACTTTTTATATTATCCATATCATCGTCTGCATACGAATACCCGCATTCGAATTACCGCGCCTTTTTCCCCCTGAAATTAATACCGTTGGCTATTGACGAAATGAATGAGTAGCCGAATAGCGCCGGCCTTTCAAATTTTAAATCTCAAATCTCATATCCTTCATGTTTTCCTTTTTTAAAAAAAAGCAACCGGAATTCAGCGGCAATCTGAGCGTTTTGAAATGCGATATGCATTCGCATCTCATCCCCGGGATAGATGACGGATCGCCTGATGTTCGCACTTCTATACAGCTTATTGAAGGGCTACGCGACGCAGGATATGAGCAACTGATTACCACGCCACACCTTATGTTGGATCTTTATCCCAATAACCGGCAGACCATCATGCGGGGATATGAAAAACTGGCAAGGGAATTGGAAAAGCGGAAAATTAAAATAGGTTTGCGGGCAGCGGCAGAATATTTTATGGATGACCATTTCGACAGCCTCCTGCAAAAAGACGAACCACTACTCACGATAAAGGATAACCTGGTGCTGGTGGAGTTTTCTTTTGCCAGCGCCCCACTTGACTATAAAGAGAAATTGTTTAATCTTCAAATGAAGGGCTATCGGCCTATTCTGGCACATCCTGAGCGGTATGCGTACTGGCACCAACATCCGGAAAAATATGACGAGTTGAGAGAAGCGGGTTGTTTGTTCCAGATTAACCTGCTTTCCTTAGTGGGGTATTATGGAAAAGGAGTGGCGCAAACCGCTGCAAAACTGGTTAAACACCGGCAGATTGAATTATTGGGAACCGATTTACATCATCACAAACACCTGATTGCTTTAAGTACGCAGGAACTGTATCAAAAGGCGAATGAAATCGCTACAAGTATTCCGTTGCTGAACAATCAGCTGTAAAAGCGGTCGGTACGCGACAAAGGAGCGTCAGACCGCGGATGAAAAAAGTCACCCCGTTACCGGGATGACTTTTTTTATTTGCTTTTTTAAGTGTAGGATTAAGCAATTTCCACTTCAGCACCTGCTTCTTTCAACTTAGCTGCAATATCTTCAGCTTCAGCTTTAGCTACGCCTTCCTTAATAGGTTTGGGAGCGCCATCTACCAGGTCTTTCGCTTCCTTCAGTCCTAAACCGGTAAGGTCTTTCACTACTTTTACAACGCCTAATTTGTTACCGCCGGCAGCTTTCAGGATTACATTGAAAGCTGTTTTTTCTTCTGCTGCGGGTGCGCCACCTGCAGCAGGACCAGCAGCAACGGCTACTGCAGCAGCAGCAGGCTCAATACCATACTCGTCTTTCAGGATCTTTGCTAATTCATTTACTTCTTTTACTGATAAGTTTACCAACTGATCAGCAAACGCTTTTAAATCTGCCATTGTTGTCAAATTTTTTCCGCCTTCATTGCCTGTGCTCCGGCGGAATGATTAAAAAAATTTGGTTTGTTATTATCCCTCAGGCCGGGATAAGTAATGTGAAAATATGAGAATGTGTACATGTGGCAAATGAACAAGATATTTTGAACGCTATATGGCCACAATTTCCAATCTCACATTTCTAATTTAATTTTTAAGTCAATAATGTGGGATGTGATGTGTGTGAAAAGAAGAAGTTATTAATTTCCACACTTCCACATTTTTTACATTTCCACAATTTAATTCGCTCTTTCTTCCAACGCCTTGATCAGTCCTGCCAATTTGTTGCCGGCGTTGAGTGCACTCATCACATTCTTCGCAGGTGATTGCAATAAGCCGATAACTTCACCAATAAGGTCATTCTTACTCTTCAGTGTTGTTAAGGCAGTCAATTGATCGTCTCCCGCAAACACATCACCGTCAATAAAAGCCGCTTTCAGCTCTGGTTTCTTACCGTTGCTGGCCTTACGGAACGCACTGATGATTAGTGCCGGTTCTTTTGGATTTTCTGAAAACAATAAAGCCGTAACGTTGTTGAGAGAATCATATACGCCTGAAAACCGCTCTTTATCCAAAGATTCCAGCGCTTTTTTGATCAGGGTATTTTTGGCCACCTTCATTTCAACCTGCTTGTCGAAGCAGGCCCGGCGTAAATTACCTACCTGGGTTACCGTTAATGACTCGGTATCGGTAACATAAAAGTTATTGTATTGAGAGAACTTGCCTTTCAGCAATTCAATCACTTCGTTTTTTTCCTGTTTGGTCATACAAAAAGATTTTTGTGCCGTTAAAGCATTAGTTCATGAATGATTTGGTGTCTATAGCAATTCCGGGGCTCATGGTGCTGGCCATATAAGCGCTTTTCAGATAGGTGCCCTTTGCGGTAGACGGTTTTGCCTTAATGATGGCATTGATAAATTCCTGGCTGTTTTCAGCGATCTTTTCGGGGCTAAAACTTACGCGGCCTACAGACGCATGAATGATACCAGCTTTATCCACCTTGAACGCTATTTTACCACCCTTTACTTCTGTTACTGCTGCTGCAACATCATTGGTAACCGTTCCCGTTTTGGGGTTGGGCATGAGGTTGCGGGGTCCTAATATTTTACCCAGTTTACCTATTTTAGGCATTACTGCCGGCGTAGCCACTATAACATCTACATCAACCCAGCCACCTTCAATTTTTGTAACAAATTCATCCAACCCCACATAATCAGCACCTGCATTTTTTGCGGCATCTTCTTTGTCGGGTGTACACAGAACCAATACTCTTTTGGTTTTACCGGTGCCGTGCGGCAGGGTAACTGTTCCGCGGATCGCCTGATCGGCCTTTTTAGGATCCACACCAAGGCGAAGGTGAATATCTACTGAACTGTCGAACTTTGTAGTATTCACTTCCTTAACCAAAGCAGAGGCTTCCTTGAGTGAATACGTTTTTGTTTTATCTATTTTCGCTTCCGAAGCTTTTCTTTTTTTAGTAATTCCCATATTCTTTCAGTTTTAAGGAAAGTGAAGATTTAATTTTCCCACGGAGCATTACCTTCAACAGTAATTCCCATGCTGCGTGCAGTACCGGCAACCAGGCGCATAGCGCTTTCCGTGGTGAAACAGTTCAGGTCGGACATCTTATCTTTTGCGATGGCCTCGATCTGGTTCCAGCTTACTTTGCCTACTTTGGCACGATTAGGTTCTTTTGAACCTTTTTGCACTTTTGCAGCTTCCAATAACTGAACGGATGCGGGGGGAGTTTTAATGATAAACTCGAAAGACTTGTCGGAATACACCGTAATCAATACGGGGAGTACTTTGCCCATTTTATCCTGCGTGCGTGCATTAAACTGCTTACAGAATTCCATGATATTGATACCTTTGGAACCCAACGCAGGACCTACAGGTGGCGCAGGATTGGCCTG
>JADZFY010000076.1 GCA_020854215.1 Chitinophagaceae bacterium
GTACGAAAATTTAAGTCGGTTGTTGTTGCGGGATTTGGTGCCGGCGGATTATCGGCGCTGGACCTGGCATGGAGCCATGCCGATAAGATTAACAGGGTAGCTGCATTTTCGAGTGCTTTCTCACTCAACAATAAGAAATCTGCGGATACTGTATTAACCGGAATGATGTTTGAAAAGCTGAAAAGCTCCAGAAAGCGTCCTCATTTACAATACTGGTTTTATGCAGGGGCTACCGGAAAAACAGGTTTACCTAATGAGCATTCAACAAGAATCATGGCGGCTACCGATTCTATTATCTCACTGCTCAAAAACAAAACCTTTATTGCTGATACCGACATCACCTATCACCAAGGACAATCCAACGATGTGCAGGCGTGGAAACAGGAGTTGCCTTTTTTCCTGGAGTGGGCGTTCGAATAATAAAACCCATCCGTAGTATTCCTTTGCAAAACAGAGAAGGATTCACCGCAGCGCAAAACCTCTCACCGGCGGTGAAATCATATATGGATCATTTTATCCCTGTACAGCATTTACCATTAGCAACCGCAAATAGTATTTTCTTCTACAAAAAAAATTATAAAGTTTTTGTATGATTGTAACGACAAAGGATTTGATGTAAACCCGGAGGAGTAATGATCTTCTTCGGGTTTTTCTTTTGAATGGTTTAAAACCGCACCCCCAGTGAAATCGCAAAGCGATAACCGCCCCAGGGTCCATCCAGGTCGAGCATTGCTCCATTAGCATTTACGGTTACCGTTTTACGGGTTAGCGGAATCTCCATATCTTCCAACTGTTGTCGTAAATCGTCCTGCTCGGATTGAGATAGAGGTTGAGACGACGTTCCCTTAAAGTTTCCATTTCCTGCGCCATAGTGTGGCCCAAAAAAAGAAATGTCGAGTACCACATGTTTTCCCAGGTTGCTTTGCACACCTAACAAAAGTCCAACAGTATTACTGGTGAGCTTGCCGTTCATTTTTATACTGTGCTCTGTATTAAACTCATCAGTATAAAATACATTGAGGTCATTAGAAGTAAAGGAAGCATAGCGGTAAAAAGGGGCAATATAAAAGCCACGGCCATACCCTTTCCGACTGAGGTAAAATCTTACTTCCGGAGTAATGGCATAGTTACTCATTCTAAATTCATCAATTATTTTCCGGGTATCCGGGTCCTCATCCTCCATAGCCTTTAAAATGGTTTGCTTAAATGGAATTCCCGTGGTAGGCATGATACGGTATTGAAGTGCTAACGCAACACGCTTGTTCAATACCCGTTCATATTGAAAGGCGTAGTTTTTCATGACTAATCCGGTGAGGTTAACCTTAAACACATTAAGTGTCCGCCCTGGAACTTTATCATCCGGTTTCTCATTCTGTGCAGAAGCGGTATTTTCTATATAACCAGTCCCTAACGATTTGTCCGGCGAATCGGTTTGAGCATTTGATATAAACGCTGCACAAAAAAAGATCGTAGAGAGGCAAAAATTTTTAAATGTCATCGAATATTTAGTTTATAGCAGAATTCGAAAAAATGATATACGCTCTGGCATAGTTGTTTATTGCAACCTGTACTGTATATTCTTTACAGGTACGAACATGGTATAAAAAACTATGAGGGTGCTTGTATCTTATACAGCACCCTCGTAACCTAAAAAAATGATACTTTAATATTTATCGAACCAAAGTTTCTGGGTGATTTGGTCTTTTCCAATTTTTGAGGAAGCATTTTCGTAATTCGCTTTGTTCAGGTTCTGTTCCACCACAGGATAAGTCATCCTCGTGATAACAGCAGGCGCTTCACCCGTTGCAAACAATGCACCCGACGGTACCTCAAGACTGGGGTAATCCAGCCTTCTCCAAACCGTCCAGGCATCATAGCCCCGGTTGTAAAGCGCAATCCACGACTGTAGCGCTATTTTATGCATTCGTTCGTCCGCTGTACCGTTGTACATAATGGGAGCCTGCTGCCGATAGGTTTGGGCTTCTGTTGCCGTACCCCCCCACTCTTCTATAGATGCATCAATGGCGTTGTTGTAATGCTCTTCCGCAGTACCACCAATAGCAAAACCTCTTTCAATTGCTTCTGCTTTTAAAAATTCCATTTCCGCATAACTAAAAAAAGTATGCGGAAACTCCGGAACAGAAAGCCTGGTTGCAGGAGCCGAGAAATCGTTATAGGTTGCCCGTAGTCCCGGAATTTGCCCTGCGTATCCATTGCCTGCTGTAATGGCCTCGTCAAAAAATAGCGCCTTTCTGGGGTCGTTGTGTACAATTAAGGAATCCATAATCGTCTTAGCGGCTACAAAATCATGCCGCCCGCTTTGCACAAGCTCTTCCCACACCGGATTCGTATTCGGCGGCGCGGCCAGATAATGCATCATGATATTTTCACTGTTGTTCGCTATTACATTGGGGGCGGCTTCCGTGATCAGTGCCTGAGCCTTGGAGGCGTCAACATCTGCCACAAGGATGCCCATCCGCAACTTCAATGAATTGGCAAATTTTTTCCATTGAGCGATATCATCATTCAAAATAAGATCGGATGAACCATAACCTGGTGCATTTTCATCAAGATTGGCTAAAGCAGCGTTTAACCTTTCAACAACCTTGCCGAACACGGTTGCGGCATCATCATAGGCGGGCTGCATTTTATTGATATCGAGGGCTTCTGAATATGGAATATCGCCAAATGTTGTAAGTAATGTATAATAGCTGTAGCAAATCAGTATTTCATTAATCGCCTTTCGGTTCTTGATTTGTTCGGCAGTTAAGCTCAGGGTTTCCGTTTCAACAATGGCAGTGGCTTCCGTGAGATCTTTAATAACATCTCTGTAAAATTCATCCCACCAACGATCGGGTATACTTCGCTGATTAAGGTTATACCTTGTTTCATCCCGATAGATCGTCTCGGTCCAATACTGTACAAAAAGCCGAAAATTGTTGGTATTGACATTAGTGCTTGCCATTACATCTGCAAGATTTACCGATGCATTGGCAAACAACGAGGCTGAGGGAACTTCTGAAGGACGTTTAGGATTATCGTTCAGGGAGGTGATATCCTTTTTGCAGGATATCAAAAGGCCAAGCCCCACAACCAAGCTGATAAATATGACTGGTCTCATAATTTCTTAGTTTTAATGATTTAGAATTTTACTGTAGCATTAACTCCGATAGACCGGACTGCCGGATAGGTACCCGTTTGAATGCCTTGCAGATTGCCGGATGAAAAGCCGTCTTCCGGATCGGCGTAAGGCAGATTTTTATGGATAATCCATAAATTCCTGCCCACTACGCTTATATTAACTCCTTTTATGACACTCTTTTCAAAAATTTTCTGCGGTAAAGAATACCCGATAGCGGCTTCTCTCAATTTCACGTAACCGGCATCGTACACAAATCGGCGGTCCGGAGCCGACACATAGCTGTCAAATTCTCCATAGTCGGCTACACTGGCTCTGATCGTATTCGTTTTGCCATCTTCCGTTACACCTTCCCGAATAATACCACCGCTGGTGGCATCATTTGTCAACGGGTCCCGGATCGGGTTACCCAGGTCATTGTCGCCTGCAGTTTCTTCGTACAGCCCGCCTGCCAAAGCATAATACATATCCGTAGAAAATACCGATCCGCCGTTTCTGACATCCACCAGGAAACTAAGAGACACTCCTTTGAAGGTAAATTTGTTATTAATACCACCAATCCAGTTGGGATTAATGTTGCCAATGGTGTTGTTATTGCTTGGTGTGATCAAATAATTTCCATCTTCATCCACCGTTCTCTGTCCGTTGGTATAAATAAAATCGGTGCCGTGGATGGTTCCGTATGGCTCGTTGAGACTGGCATTGATGGTGATACTACCCTGAAATGAACCTAAAACGATATTGTCAATATCTCCAAAGAGTTTGGTAACCTTACTCTTGTTTTTTGTCCAGTTTATGTTGATATCCCACGAAAAGTTTTTCAACTTGATCGGGGTACCATACACCGACAATTCAATTCCCCGGTTGCGAACGGTACCTGAATTGACATATCTCCTCGTGTATCCGGTAGCGGTAGAAACAGTTAAAGGCAATATCTGATCTACTGTTTGCGCGTTATAATATGTAACGTCGAACCCTACCCGAGAATGAAACATTGCCATTTCCAACCCTATTTCAAAGCTTCTGGTGCGTTCCGGTTTCAAATCGGGGTTGTTTCTGGTGCCTGCCACCGAGAACAGCGCATTGCCATTGAAGGAGGTAACCTCCTGTCCTGAGTTGGGGTCTATATCGCTCACATAAAAATCCTTCACCGTATATAAAGGTGCATCACCGCCTACCTCCGCATAGTTTGACCTTAACTTACCGTAGGAGAGCCAATCGGCATCAACCGATTCCGAAAAAACATAACCGGCAGACACGGAAGGATAATAATATTCGTTATTCCCATCGGGCAATGTAGATGATTTATCCCGACGCAAGGTAGCGTCCAGCACCAACGTGTTCTTGTAATCAAATGTTACACCACCAAAAACGCCTTCCACCCGTTTGGTGCCTTCATATTCCAATGGGGGCGCCGGTGTGTTAATGGAATTGGCAATGCTCCACAGTCCTGCTACCCCTAATCCACCATTGGTTACCGCATCAATATTGCTCCGGTATTGAACCCTTACATTATATCCCAGCAATGCTTTAAAGTCTATATCTTCTGTGAGTTTCCAATCGCCATTGGCAAGAAAGTCAAAGTTAATATCCCTGTAGGTTTGATTGAATCGCCTGTAAAAAGGCACCCCTA
>JADZFY010000077.1 GCA_020854215.1 Chitinophagaceae bacterium
CTCTCCGATAATCCCAGCCAGCCCCTTTACACCGTACTCAACAGAGTAGGTGAAAAAAAACAATACGGCAGCTATAAAAAATACGGCTACGGATATACCGAGTATTTTGACGTGCCGAATAAAAAGAAAAAAGGAAAGTAAATTCAGAATATTGAACGTGTAGTAGTGTTATTCTTAACGAAGCATCACGCTACTATGTAAACGTGAATAGGTTAAAACATGCCAGACGTACTAAACATTGACATTATCGCCGGCGCCCGGCCTAACTTTATGAAAATCGCTCCCATTATTGCGGCAATAAAATACAGCCAAAATAATGGTGTCAAAATAAATTATCGTCTTGTACATACCGGGCAGCACTATGATCAAAACATGAGCGACCGGTTTTTCGAGCAACTGGGCATTCCGCATCCGGACGTAAATTTAGGCGCAGGCGGAGGAACACAGGCGGAACAAACTGCCGCCATTATGATTGGATATGAAAAACTATTGCTTCAGGAAAAATCAGATATCTGTCTGGTTGTGGGCGACGTTACCTCCACCATGGCCTGTGCAATTGTGGCTCAGAAGTTACATATAAAAGTGGCCCATGTGGAAGCAGGCATCCGATCGGGCGACTGGACGATGCCTGAAGAAATTAACAGGATGGTTACAGACAGTATTACTAACTATTTTTTTACAACAACAACTATCGCCAATGACAATCTCAGGAAAAACGGTGTAACAGACGACAGGATTTTTCTTGTCGGGAATACGATGATAGATACTCTGTTAAAGAATATGAACCGGTTTCAACAGCCGTCAATATGGACGCAGTTAAATCTGGAAAACGGAAAATACATGGTGATGACCCTGCACCGGCCAGCCAATGTAGATGAAGAAAACAAACTCAAAGAACTGATGAGTGAAATTGTCAATCATTCCATGGGGCTTCCTCTCATTTTTCCCGTACATCCCAGAACGGCTAAAATCCTTGAAAAAATCGGTATCAGCCATCCGTCGTTACACATGGTTGAGCCTCTGGGATATCTCGAATTCAACTATCTCGTAAAACATGCCAAAGCAGTGATTACCGATTCGGGAGGCATTACCGAAGAAACCACCGTGATGGGCATTCCCTGTATGACCCTTAGGGACAATACAGAACGACCGGAAACGATAACGATCGGAACCAACGAACTTATCGGAACAGATCCAAAAGCTATTCGCCCGGCAATGGAGAAATTATTTTCGGGAGCCTGGAAGAAAGGAGGCATTCCGGATCTGTGGGACGGGAAAGCGGCTGAACGGATTATTTCAAAGCTCATTTCGTTATATCAACTATGAAAACCAAAAGAGTCCTGATAATTTACAACAAAGTGTGGTCGTACCGGGTAAAAATATTTGAAATTTTGAACCAACATTACGACCTCACCGTAGCCTATTCAGACGAAAGTTTCGTTGGAAAACAATTTAGCTTCAACACGATCTATACGCCAGGAGTTGATGTTGGACCACTGTTCTTTCATAAGACGAACTTAAATAAACTCGCAATGGACTATGACGTTGTGATTGCAATTTCCAACGTGAGATGGTTATCACTAATGCGTTTGGCATTAATTAAAAGAAAATTTAAATATATATTGTGGGGCATTGGTGTGTCTGCCAGCTATGAGAACAAACTGGACTCCAAAACCACGTGGGACCGTGTGAGATTCTATTTTGCAAAAAAAGCTGACGCAATTCTCTTCTACAGCACCTATCCCATTCAAAAATATATCTCCAACGGCATTAAGTCCGATAAGCTTTTTGTCGCACATAACACCGTTGCTATCCACGAACCTTTCCATTTAGCAGAAACGGAAAATATCAAATCTGATTTTCTGTTCATTGGTACGCTATACCCGCAAAAAGGAATAGACATTCTGTTGAACACCTATATTGAACTTAACAAAAACACTTCGCTTCCCGTGTTGCACATTATAGGAGCGGGCCCTATGGAACAATCGCTGAAACAACTGATAGAACAACACCAGTTGCAGGAAAAGGTAAAGCTCCACGGAGCGATATACGACCCAAAGATTTTAGTGTCATTTTTTTCCAAAAGTCTGGTTTGCATTTCCCCTACACAGGCAGGACTTTCGGTATTGATGAGTATGGGATATGGCGTTCCTTTTTTAACCAGTGCAGACGCAATTACCGGTGGTGAAATTTTCAACATAAAAGACGGAGAGAATGGACTTATTTATGATGGAACAAATGAAGGTCTGAAGCAGAAACTGGTATGGATCATCAACAATCGTGAGCGTATGCTCAGCATGGGACAAAATGCAAAAACACATTATGATACAAGCAGAAAACCCGCCGACATGGCAAACGGTATCATACAATCAATAGAATACGTGCTTAAGAACGGATAAAAATCAGTACAATTACAATGATCCCATAAAAGGATCACCACAGCAATAATCCGAGAATTCCCGGCATCATACAAATGTGCAGTTTAATCCGAAATCATTTTAGTATTGGCAGAATTAAAAAGCAGTTTCGTAACCGCAAACTTTCGCTGCTCGCATTTTACGACCCAACGTCAGTGATTTCCGACAAAAGCCGGATTCAACGTTTTGTGGTAATGCGAAGGACTACTGTGGGGGATTATTCTTATATTGGTTATAACACCAATATTTATCATGCGGAGATTGGCAAATTCTGTTCTATTTCCAAAGATGTTTGCATTGGGCTTCCTTCCCACCCCAGCCGGTTCATTTCCACCTCGCCCATATTTGTAAACATCATCAATGGAACGGGATATTCCTGGTCGAAGCAGGATCTGTTTGATGCCGTTCCTGAAAAGGTAAACATTCAGAATGATGTATGGATTGGGATGAAAGTTACTATAATGGGTGGTGTTACTATTGGAAACGGCGCCATTATCGCCGCACATTCGGTGGTAACCAAAGACGTTCCTCCCTATGCGGTAGTAGGAGGTGTTCCGGCAAAAATAATTAAATACCGGTTCACGGAGGATATCATTGACGCCCTGCAACAATCGGCCTGGTGGACCCGCAACGATACTTTCTTACAGGAACGTATAGCGGCGTTTCAGCAGGAGATCACCCCTGATAATATTCATACCCTCATGGAAAAACTGAAATAACTAATCTATTATCTAAACAACATTAACTTTAAACATTCATGTTCAACAATAAAAAACTTTTGATAACGGGTGGTACAGGCTCCTTTGGCAACGCAGTGCTTACCCGGTTTTTAAATACCAATTTTGAAGAGATACGGATTTTCAGCCGGGATGAAAAGAAGCAGGATGATATGCGGAAAGTATACAATGATCCGCGGGTAAAATTTTATATTGGTGATGTACGTGAATACAATTCGGTAGAAAATGCCATTCGGGGTGTAGATTATATTTTTCATGCTGCTGCCCTGAAACAGGTGCCTTCCTGCGAATTCTTCCCAATGGAAGCAGTAAAAACCAATGTGGAGGGAACCGCCAACGTGCTGGATGCTGCGATTCGCAATGGTGTGAAGAACGCTGTAGTGTTAAGTACAGACAAAGCCGTGTACCCTATCAACGCCATGGGTATGAGTAAAGCGATGATGGAAAAAGTGATGGTAGCGAAATCCAAAACCGTAGCGAAAGAACAACTGGTACTTTCGGGTACCCGATATGGAAATGTAATGGCTTCAAGAGGCTCTGTTATTCCACTTTTTGTGGACCAAATCAAAAGCGGCAAACCCATTACCATTACCGACCCGCACATGACCCGCTTCATGATGACGCTGGAAGACGCAGTGGATTTGGTGTTATACGCGTTTACCCACGCAGAACCCGGCGACATCTTTGTTCAAAAAGCACCCGCCACCACAATTGAACTACTGGCAACAGCATTAAAAGAATTGTATAACGCACCTAATGAAATTAAAATCATTGGAACCCGGCACGGCGAAAAATTATATGAAACGCTGGTGAACAGGGAAGAAATGACCAAGGCAATAGATATGGGAGACTACTTTAGAATTCCGGCTGACACCAGGGGGCTTAACTATGAGCAGTATTTTTCCGTGGGCGATACGGATGTGTCAAAAATAGAAGACTACCATTCACACAACACCAACCAGATTGGGCTGGAAGAAACCAAAAAATTACTACTCAGACTCGAAATGATTCGTAAGGATCTAAACATGGTTCATGCCTGAGGTTACGATTCTTAAGGGAAATGCTTTTAGCGACCAGCGGGGAACCATTTCTTTTGTAAATGATTTTACGTTTGCCGGCGTAAGAAGGTTTTACCATATCGCACATGCGGATACCCGTATTGTTAGAGCCTGGCAGGGCCACCGTGTTGAGCAAAAATATTTTTTTGTACCCCATGGCAGTTTTTTGTTGGCATGGGTACGCATAGACAATTGGGATAAGCCATCGCGTGATTTGAACGCAGCACACATCATTTTAACAGACGATGAACCCCGTGTTGTAATCATTCCACCCGGTTATGCCAATGGGTTGAAAGCATTGGCTCCCGGTTCAGTACTCAGCGTTTACTCCAACCTGGAACTGGCAGACTCAGAAAAAGACCGATGGTCGTTTGATCAGGGGCTCTGGCTTGACTGGTCGCAATTTTAATTTAATTTCCCGATGAAAAAAATAGGCATAACAGGGCAAAAAGGTTTTACGGGATCGTATCTCTACAATACAATCAGCCTGCTGAAAGACGAATTTGAGCTTATCCCGTTCGAAAAATCATTTTTCGAAAACGAGCACCAGCTACAGGAATGGGTAAAACAATGTGATACCATCGTTCATCTTGCCGCTATGAACCGGCATCCCGATCCGCAGGTGATTTACGACACAAATATTGATCTGGTTAATAAACTGATTTCTGCCCTTGAAAAAACCGGCAGCACAGCCCAGATCATTTTTTCATCTTCTACCCAGGAAGAAAGAGACAATCTGTACGGACGCTCAAAAAGCGACGGCAGAAAACGGCTGGCAGCATGGGCAGAAAAACACAATGGAAAATTAACCGGCTTGATTATACCTAATGTGTTCGGACCGTTTGGAAAACCGTTTTACAATTCGTTTATTGCCACGTTTTGTCACCAACTTTGTTACAACGAGATTCCGCATATTGAAACCGATGCTACGGTGAAACTGATTCATATAGATGAACTCGCTAAAGTGATTATTCAATCCATCCGTGCGGGAATGCACAATCCGGCGTACAGGGTGGAACATACTTCAGCATTCACCGTATCAAAAATTTTGGAACAATTAAACCATTTTAAAACGCTGTACCTGGAGGGAGGAATATTGCCACAGCTCCCGGACAAATTCAGCATTGACCTATTTAACACCTTTAGAAGTTATATCAACGTAAAAAATTATTTCCCTTTCAAGCTCAAGCAAAATACTGATAACAGGGGAACATTTGTAGAGCTCGTGAAATTGCATCAGGGTGGGCAGATTTCGTTTTCCACTACGCACCCAGGAATTACCCGTGGTAACCATTTCCACACGCGAAAAATTGAACGCTTCGCAGTAATAAAAGGCAAGGCCCTCATCCAGTTACGAAAATATAACAATAGCGAAGTATTCAATTTTGAATTGGACGGGGAGCAACCTTCGTATGTAGATATGCCGGTATGGTACACTCATAATATTAAGAATACGGGCGACGATGATTTGTATACCGTTTTTTGGATTAATGAATTTTTTGACGCTTCCGATCCGGACACGTATTTTGAAACCGTTTAACTACTACCAGCATTCACTCCATGAATACCATTTCAAAAAAATTAAAAGTCCTTACGGTGGTGGGTACCCGACCGGAGATTATCCGGTTGTCCAGAGTACTTGCCAAATTAGACCAGTCCGAGGCGATAGACCATGTGTTGGTTCATACCGGGCAGAATTACGATTACGAACTGAACCAGGTGTTTTTTGACGATCTTGAACTGAGGAAACCGGATTATTTTCTTAATGCGGCCGGCAAAAACGCCAGCACAACCGTAGGTCAGATTCTTATCAATATTGATCCCATTCTCGAGCAGGAACAACCGGACGCTTTTTTAGTACTGGGTGACACCAATAGTTGTCTTTGTGCAATCCCTGCTAAAAAAAGAAAAATACCGGTATTTCACATGGAGGCTGGTAACCGTTGTTTTGATCAACGGGTACCTGAAGAAACCAACCGGAAAATTGTAGACCACGTGAGCGATGTCAATCTTACTTATTCGGACATAGCGCGTGAGTATCTGCTTCGCGAAGGACTTCCCCCGGACAGGATCATCAAAACCGGGAGCCCCATGTATGAGGTGTTGCACCACTACCTTCCCAAAATTCAGAATTCACCGGTACTTCATAATCTTTCGCTTGAAAAAGGAAAATATTTTGTGGTATCGGCACACAGGGAAGAGAATATTAATACAGAAAAAAATTTTATTAACCTGGTTACCACGCTTAATCGTATTGCGGAAACTTTTGGGTTACCGGTAATCGTGTCCACCCATCCCCGAACCAGAAACATGATCCATGAAAAGTTGGCAACATTCAACAAGCTGGTTAGGCTGGAAAAACCGTTTGGACTCAGCGATTACCTCTGTCTGCAGTTGAATGCACATGCAGTGCTATCGGATAGCGGAACGATTTCGGAAGAGTCATCCATTTTAAATTTCCCCGCTGTGAATATTCGTGAAGCGCACGAACGCCCGGAAGCAATGGAAGAAGCTGCGGTGATGATGACAGGGTTAAATCCTGATCGCATTCTCCAGGGTTTAAAACAACTGGAATACCAGGACAGAACAACCCGAAACTTCAGGCTGGTAGCCGATTATTCGATGCCGAATGTTTCGGATAAAGTGGTGCGTATTATCATTTCTTACGTAGATTACATCAAACGGGTAACCTGGCAAAACTTTTAAAATGCGTGTACTTTTTTTACTCTTATCTTACCCACACCCGAACGAGTCTTCAACCATATATTCCGACCTGATTGACGAATTTGTAAAGCAGGGGCATAACGTAACGGTAGTAGCGGCAGCCGGAAACAATCAGGCGTCCGTTCTACTACAGGAAGGCAATGTAGAAGTGTTGCGGGTTAAAACTCAGAAAATTTTCAACGTTCATCCTATATTAAAAGGAATTGCAACAGTGCGGATTCCATACCAGTACAAACATGCGATAAAAAAATTTCTCGGCAACCGTTCATTCGACCTGGTAATTACTCCCACACCTCCCATCACTTTCGTTGACGTGGTTGCATGGTTAAAAAAACGAACTCCAATACAATCCTATCTAATACTCCGCGATATTTTCCCGCAAAATGCACGCGACCTTGGAATGATGAAGAACCCTTTTCTCTTCAATCATTTCAGAAGAAAAGAAAAAAAACTCTATCGTTGCTCGGATTATATTGGATGCATGTCTCAGGGTAATATTGATTACGTATTAAAACATAATCCTGAAATAAGTCCCGACAAGCTTTCACTTCTGCCTAATTGGCAAAAGCTCTATCCGTTACAGAAAGGTAACGGGTCGGTAAAAAAAAAATACGGGTTGGAAGGAAAGTATATTGCCATATTTGGGGGCAACATTGGAGAACCGCAAAAAATTGAAAATATTGTGACATTAGCCAACGCATACAGGAACAACAGCAACATCGTGTTTTTGGTTGTGGGGAAAGGGACCAGAAAAAAATTTCTTGAGCAAATAGCTGCCACTCAAAAACTTGATAACCTCATCATAAAGGAGCATCTACCCCGTTCCGATTATCAGGAACTGGTATGCAATGCAGATGTAGGTTTGATTTCACTCAATGAAAAATTCACCATCCCCAATATTCCTTCAAAAACACTTTCTTACTTTAATGCCAGAGTACCTATTCTGGCTGCTATTGACGCTCATACAGACTATGGTAAAATATTAGATACCACCGGCACCGGATTGTGGTCGGTATCCGGAGATATTGCAATGTACATGAAAAACTTTGACAGGCTTTATAACGATCCGGAACTTCGTCGGAAAATGGGAGAAAATGGTTATCAGCTTCTGACAAGCGAATTAACCCCTAAGCATTCCTACCAGCTGATTATTGAGCGGATCAGCCATAAAAACCTTGTTGTAGCTGAACCATGATTTTTGTTCAAATTATCAAATCATTTTCTGAAAAAACAGGGAGGCTATCCGGAAGATTTATTTCCTTTTTACGTGAACATTCGTTTAGACAATACAATATGCGCACCCGCATAAATTCCAGAAATTCACATTCCGGCTTATGAAAAAAAACTATTCTCTCCTCTCCAAAGTCAGGAAATTGTTTTTCTTCTCGTTGTATTATATTCTTTTTAAACATTTCCCTTCTTCGTCATTTATGCTGTTGGGCCCGTTCTCAAAAAAGATGAGATATCTGTGTTGTAAAAACTTTTTTCACAGGTGTGGACACCATGTTAACATTGACAGGAATGTATCTTTTGGAACAGGGTTCGGGCTGGAAATAGGAGATAACTCAGGAATCGGAAAAAACGGGAGTGTCCCCTCCAATTTGAAAATCGGCAGAGATGTGATGATTGGGCCGGACATTAAGATTTTCGCTTCAAATCACAAATTTGAAAATATCAATATTCCAATCAGAATGCAGGGAAGCAGTCCTCCGCTGGTAACAACAATCGAGGATGATGTATGGATTGGAGCGAATGTTTTGATTCTCCCCGGAAGAACAATTCGGAAAGGCTCTATAATTGCTGCAGGAACTGTGTTAACAAAAGATTTCCCAGAATATAGCATTGTCGGCGGTAACCCCTCCCGATTAATCAGAAGCAGGCTTTAATTAAAAAATTCGGTTTTGACGGCTCTGAAAACATTCATTGTAAAGTATCTACTTATATTTACTATTGTGTCACTGGCAGGACTAAGCGCCATTTACAACTACCAGCAGGTGATTACATATTTTATCGTGCCGCTGGTATTTTTCACCGGGTTATCGTTAAACAATTTCAGATTTTCGTCTCTGGGCAACAAATACTCCAAATACTTTTTAGGTATTCTCGTTTTAGGACTGTTAATATTAATTTTTTCAGCTAATTTATCAGTGGGTTTCCAAAACCTGATCACTCTGGCGGGCGTGTATTTAACCATTTTATTTACTATTGAATTAATGCATTTCCGGTTTTATGACTTCAGCGAAACCTTTTTACATTCATTCGTCCTCAGTTTTCTACTGTTGTCTTTCTTTCTTCTAATGGGACCGGGCGGAAATCAGGTCGAAATCAGCGAAGAATTCGTTGACAGATCAAGCTTTGACCTTAATGCTAATATATACTCCTATTCCTCCTACTTCGCCAACATTGCATTGTTTTATCTGATTCAAATAAAAGGGAACAGGCTATACATTATCCTCTCCTGGATTTGTACGCTTTTGGGTATTTATTTGTCATTTATTACAGCCTCACGATCGGGTATCCTTTTTACTATTCTGATATGCAGTGTTTACTGGCTACTTATATTCAATAAACTTAAGTCAAACACCTTCATCAAATTCATTATAGTATTGTCCATTATAGGTTATAGCATTAATTTCATTTATAATGTTTATGACAATTCTTTTTTGAAAGCAAGAGTGGATCAATCTCTCGAATCCGGAGACGGAAGGGAAGTATTGGCAATGGACGCTATTATAGTCTTTTTGCATCATCCCATTGTTGGAGTTGGCCCGGGTCAGTTCTTTTTGTACTCTTCCGATAAACACAGCTTTTCTCACAACTCATTCACAGAAATTGCAGCAAATATGGGAATTGTGGGAATTACACTTTTGCTGTTGCTTTTTGTTCAACCTTTCTTAAAAGAATTCAAAACCCGTAACCAGGGCGATAAGGCAATCAGGAAGCTTAACCTTCTATTTTTTGCCAGTTTTATTCTTTATAATAACTTTTACGTCTTCTATCTAACTACCTACGGGATGATTTTTTTCTTTCTGATCATAATGATCCAGAAGAAAAACTGGGTTCAACAGTTTAGATGATGCCAACTGAAAAAAAGAAGATTATTATTGTTTCTTCCAGCTATCCCTACGGGTTAAAAGAAACTTTTTTACACAATGAAGTGACGTATCTGGCACAGCATTTTGAAATTGAAATATATCCTGTAATTAAGAGTACACCAACCGCTACTCCGATAGTTGTTCCGCCAGGCGTTTCTTTTCATAAACCCATTGTACACAATAATTATATGAAGCGAATAGGATTCGGTCTTATCAATTTAAGTCCTGTTGGCCTTTTTATAAAAGATCTGGTTTTGTTATTTCAAACAAGAGGTTCCTTAAGGGAGAAATTTACGAGATGGTTTTTAGACCTTTTGATTTTCAGAACCGTATACGCATCTGCTGCTTTTCGATCCATAAGAGACTCTAATGCCGAAATCGTGTACTTTTTCTGGACAGGGCAGCCCGTTCAACTTTTGCAAAAATTGGATAAAAAAATATTCATGCGGGTGCACGGCGGCGAGGTGGATATTAAACGAAACAAAGGCTATATTCCTATATTAAAACACAAGATTGTTCAAAAAGAAAATATTTGCTATTTGCCTATCTCCCACACAGCTGCCTCCATGCTCCTTGCCATTCGTCCCGTTCAATATTTTATCAACCGATTGGGTGTTTTCGATCAGGGTGTTAATCCCGAGCCAAAAGGAAGTGACATTTTGAGAATTGTTAGTTGTTCCAATCTTATTCCATTGAAGAGAGTGCACTTAATAATTGAAGCACTTTCGAAAATGAAAATTCCCGTTGAATGGATACATTTCGGCGACGGCCCACTTTCAGCAGAAATCGCGAAACTCACAGAAACCTTAGATAAAACAATTTTTGCCCAAATGATGGGAAGAGTCAGAAATGAGATCATTTTGAAGTATTATGCAACCCATCCAATAGACTTGTTTATAAATGTTAGTGAGGTGGAAGGCGTGCCAGTGAGTGTTATGGAAGCTTTTTCGTTTGGCATTCCCTGTTTTGCAACAAATGTAGGCGGTACAGGAGAAATCGTCAATGAAACAAATGGATATCTCGCAAAAAAAGATTTTTGCACGTCGGAACTTTGCAATTTCATTTTAAACATAAGGGCCCTGTCAAACGCTAAACAATTAAGGACAAACGCAAGAAAAACCTGGCAGGACCTGTGTAATGCCCGGCACAATTACCAGGAATTAACTGAGATACTCGATGATCGGAAAACACCGCTGGGGATTTAATTGCCCTCTTGCAGTTGTTTGCCACCAGGGATTGAAACCGTGGTTATGAGCATTAAAGAAAAGACTATAAGCGGAATAATTTGGACCCTTGCCCAACAAACCGGTGTTCAGGGGGTCAATTTCCTCGTTCAACTTTGTTTAGCCCGCATCCTGCTACCCGAGGCGTTTGGGCTCATTGCTATAGTCCAAATTTTCATTGCAATCGGAAATGCTTTAATGGATGGAGGAATGACTGCATCTTTAATCAGGATGGAAAAACCGGATCAACGTGACTTTTCCACCGTTTTTTTTATTAACCTGCTCTCCAGTATTGTTTTTTACCTTATACTTTTCATCGCGGCACCGTATATTTCAGAGTTCTTCAAGCAACCTTTGTTAACACCAATCATCAGAATCTATCCCATATCTTTTGTTATTCAGGCTTTAGTGGGTGTTCAGACTGCTAAACTCACCAAAGAAATGAATTTTAAGCTTCAAATGTACATGCAGATTCCGGCCACATTCTGTGGTGGACTCGTTGGTTTGTTGCTAGCATATACTGGCGCCGGAGTTTGGAGTCTGGTATGGATGCAACTGACGACAGCGTTTTTATTCATGATTCAACATTGGTTTAGAACGAATTGGCGCCCGAGCTTTATAATTGACAGAGAAAAGCTTAGGTTTCATTTTAATTTTGGCTATAAGCTTACACTCTCGTCGTTAATAACCAGTATTTACATTCATTCCTATACATTAATCATTGGAAAATTGTACTCGGCAACTCAATTAGGATATTTCAACCAGGCGAACACGCTACGAATGTTTCCTGTTACCAACATAACAATAGCATTACAAAAGGTTACTTATCCGGTTTTTTCATCCTTACAACATAACAACGAGAAACTTAAGCAAGCCTTTAAAAAAATCACTTCCCTGGTATTTTTTATCATTTGCCCGGTTATGATGTCATTAATACTGCTTGCAAGTCCATTATTCAGATTTGCATTAACTGAAAAATGGTTACCGGCAGTACCCTACTTTCAAATTCTTTGTATTAGTGCGATTGTTTATCCGCACAGCCTTTACAACTTGAATATTGTTTTAGCGAAAGGTAGAAGTGACTTACATTTTAAGTTAGAATTATTAAAAAAGGGAAGCTCGGTTTTATTTTTTTTGCTGATTATCCCGTTTGGAATTTGGGGAGTAGTTTATGCTTCCGCATTAAGTATGTTTATACAGGCTTTTATTAATGCCCTTTACAGCGGCCGCATGATTAATTATTCTTTCCGGTCACAGGTATTAGACATTATGCCTACAGTATTAATTGCAACAAGTTCCATGTTTATAGTCTATTTTCTCCAGGTCTTCATGGATAGTGTTGCAAATACAGGAGATTTAACAAAAATAATATTTGGCCTTTTTGCCTATTTCCTGTTTTATATCTTTATGTCCTATTTTTTTAGAATTCAAAGTATGGAAGAAATGAAAATCATTGCGCTCCAGCTACTCAAAAAAATAAAAAAAACATAGCATACCAATGAAAATATTAAATTCTCTTTTGCTCATTCGGAAGTCTCTCACCCTCTTTGTACTGCTTTTACTTTTATTTAGTTCCTGCCGAACAGGAAAGGAACTGGCATTGTTTCAGGATCTGAGTTCCGAACAGGATGCCAGGGTGCAACAGGTGAGGACGGCTGCCTTTGACCCCCTGCGCCTGCAAACCGACGACCAGCTACAGGTGGTCATCAGCAGCATCAGCC